>NZ_JADMOD010000002.1:0-230030 GCF_015558525.1 Anaeromassilibacillus sp. D41t1_190614_C2
TGCCTGGCTCTCCCCGAAAGAAAAACTTGCTGCTTTCTTTGAATCTCTCGCTGTACAAGATGTTTGACAAACCTACAGCGCTATAAAGTGGTGCAGTGCGCTGCCTCTTTACAAATTTCGGAAAATCCGATATACTAATTTAGTTAGACGGGAAACGTTTGGTTTGCCACAGATGAAATCAATGTTTAAGGATGGTAGTATGCTGCAATTTGATGAATTAAGGCTGGAACTGGAGGGGCTGCGCCCGGAAATCGACGACCTTGCTGAGGCGCTGGGCCTGGAACGTATGCGAAACGAAATTGCGGAGCTGGACACAAAGGCTTCGATGCCGGGATTCTGGGATGACGCGCAGAATTCTCAGAAGATTTTACAGAGGTCCAGCTCACTTAAGGATAAAATTGCGGCGTATGAGAAATTGACCGCCGCTTATGATGACACGATGGCGCTGATTGAGCTTGGCAATGAGGAGGGAGATGAATCCTTGCTCCCAGAAGCCAAAGACGAATTGAAAAATATTCGTGAGAGCTTGGAGACACAGCGTCTTTCCACACTGCTCAACGGAGAGTATGATAATAAAAACGCCATCCTCACTTTTCATGCAGGCGCAGGTGGCACAGAGGCCCAAGACTGGGCGGAAATGCTCTATCGCATGTACTGCCGTTGGGGAGAGCGCCACAATTTTAAGGTGAGCACGCTGGACTATCTGGACGGCGAGGAAGCTGGACTGAAGAGCGCCAGTATTCTGATTGAGGGCGAGAACGCCTATGGCTTTTTAAAGAGCGAAAGCGGCGTGCACCGTTTGGTGCGTGTTTCGCCGTTTGACGCTTCCGGCCGCCGCCATACGTCGTTTTCCTCCTTGGAGGTTATGCCCGAGATCGATGACACCATCGAGATTGAGATCGACCCGGCCGATATCAAGATGGATGTCTACCGCGCAAGCGGCGCAGGCGGCCAGAAGGTCAACAAGACCTCTTCCGCTGTGCGTTTGACGCACATCCCGACCGGTATCGTCGTCTCTTGCCAGGTGGAGCGCAGCCAGTATCAGAACCGGGACGTTGCGATGCGTATGTTGAAATCCAAGTTGTTGGAGATTAAGGAACGTGAGAACCTAGAGCGTATCGAGGATATCAAGGGGGTACAGAAGGAGATCGCCTGGGGTTCCCAGATCCGTTCGTACGTCTTCATGCCATATACGTTGGTCAAGGACCATCGGACTGGTTTTGAAACGGGCAATATCAATGCCGTGATGGACGGCGACCTCGACGGTTTTATCAACGCTTACTTAAAGGCGCAGAGCCTTGGCACACTGGGCGATTACGGCGATGCGTAATAATTTCCAGGGGAATAACCGTAGTTGACAGAGTATGAACAAGCGCAGTTCCGGCAGGGATTTCCGCCAGAACTGCGCTTGTTTTGTATATGGGTGATGTACCTTGAAACAGCCGCTCTACAAACGGTACTGCCGTGGCCTATGGAAAAATAATGGCCCGTCCTTGGAAGAAGGGTCAGCGGTTGCTTTGGTCTGCGGCGCGCATCCGCTTTTGTAGGCGAACATCCCGCCCGCAGAACGATAGACGCACATAGCCGCCCAAGATGCGCGAGGCAAAGCGCTCCGTGTAGCGCTCTTCGATTTCTTTCATGGTCAGGTTCGTGCTGATAATCGTGGGCCTTTGCGCCATCTGGCGTGTGTTGACGATGTTGTAGATCTCTGCAACAGAAAATGCTGTGCGGAATTCGGTCCCGAGGTCATCCAAGATCAAGAGGTCGCAGTCGAGTAGCAACGAACTGGTGTCATTCTCCTCTTCACGCCCGAAGTGCTCCCGTTCCAATTTTGCGACGATGTTGTTCACAGAGCTATATACCACACCAAACCCCTTGGCAATCGCTGTATTTGCAATTGCAAGCGAGAGGTGAGTCTTTCCTAAACCTGTTCCGCCCATCAGGATCAGATTGGAACTATGTAGCGAAAAGTTTTGCGCGTATGTCATGCAGACATCCAGGACGCGCGTCATCGTCCCGCGTTCCGACCGTCCAGATGCCTCCGGCTGTTCGGAGTAGTAATCGAGTGAGAACGTCTCGAACGTAGAGAGGGAGAGGGGGGTGAGTGCATTTAAACTTTTATACGCCTCTGCGCGCAGGCGCTTTTTTAGACAGCTGCACATATGGCCGTCCACATATCCAGTATCCGAACAGTAGGAGCAAGCATAATGGGGTTCTAGAAAGTCTTTGGGAAGGCCTGCCTGCTCCAAAAGGCCGTCCAACTCTTTTTGGAGGGCTTGGTTGCGTTCTTTGAGACGGCTCAAATGTTCCTTGGCGTTTGCACCGCCCAACACGGCCCGCGCTGCGGTGATGGCTGTGGAGGCAAGTTCTCTCTCAATTTGCCCTGCGCGCGGAAAGGCGCTGTACAGCTCTGTGCGGTGTGCCTCCGCTTCCTGTTCTGCGCGTGCTTTTTGTTCCGATAACGCTGTAGCTGCGGCCAGATAGACCTCTTTGCTGTATCCCACTTCTGTCACTCCCCATTAAAATGATCGAAGGCGCCGGAGCGCTCGAACTCGTCAATGTCATAGGTGCTTTTTGCAGCAGATTCCTGCTTACGGGCTGCGGCCTTGCGCAGTTTCTCCTCTTGTGCCTGCTGGAGCGTCGTAATGCCCTGTTCGTGCCAGCGGGAGAGGATGCCATTCATGTAGCTCAGGCTCAGTTGACCTTTTGTATCTACGCAGCGCTCATATGCTTCGCGCAGTAGCGCGGGGGAAAAGCCCCAGTCGTTGACCCATGCAGCGGCAAGGGTTTCTTCTTTGGCAGTGGGGGAGCGGTGCGCAATGCCCAAGGTTTGTTCCACCACGCGCCACGCCTTGGCATTTTCCGCAATTTTGCGCAGCTTCTCTTCCGCTTTTTGATGGGTAAAAATTTCCTCCTCCGCCCAATCCATACCGACCTTTTCGATATACCGGGTGCTTGTTTTGCCTGCATTGGCCGCATATTGCAATAGCATCAAGATGACATCCACTGGGAGGCCGAAGTCGTCGTGCAACATTAAAAGTGTTGCAGAACAGCCGTTGCTCAGCAGCCGTCCCAGGATGCGTTGGGCGTCCTGCATCAGATAAGCGATTTCTTCCGATTCCGCCATCCGTTTGGCAACGAATGCATTGTCCGGTTTTTGCGGGCGGGTGAGAATCGATGCGGGCCTGGCCTTGGCAGGAGGTTCTAGCACAGGAGCAGCAACGGCCGGCACAGCGGGGGAAGGGGAATCTGCGGGAATCGCCTGCGTCCCGTCCGCTGTAGGTTTGATCTCCACGCCGTTAATTGTCAGCAGATTGGCGTCTTGCTGCCAGAAGAGCAGCGCTTCCTCGACGGCATCTTCTGAAAGGCCAAGCGCCTGTGCGGGTTCTTTCGGTTCAAAGCCGTGGTCCGCATGGCGCAGGACCCAGAGCAGCACCTTTAGCTGGTTTGGGCTGGCAATCTTTAGATATTGATCCACAACGGCGCACGGCACAGCAAAGATTGTGTTCCAAGCGCCCAGGTTGAGTAAGTACAAATGGCTCCCTCCAGTTGTTCGATTCGAAATGACATGATGCCAAAAAAGTACAACACATGATAATATATGATATTGTATTATAGCATGTCCAGCTCAAAATGGGAAACCCTATTAGGAGGATGCTCAAATCCATTTAAAAAAATTTGGAAAAATGTGTTGACAAACTGGAAAGGCTGTCGTATAATAATCCACGCACCAAGCAAAACGGATGCAAGATATGCGAACGTAGCTCATCTGGTAGAGCGCCACCTTGCCAAGGTGGAGGTAGCGAGTTCGAGCCTCGTCGTTCGCTCCATATTAGGCTCCTCACAATGTGAGGAGCCGTTTTTTTGTTTTTCGAAAGCCTTGCGCAAGCGATGGCTTTCGAAAAGCTACGCAATATAGTTTTTAGCAGAAGGCACGTCCGTGCAAAACGAAGAAAAACTGCGCACGTCCCCATAGAAAATTTTATGACAAAATCCATACCACTGTTGCGCGGAGTATGTTATAATAATAAACGTTTGTGAATTTTAAAGAAGAGGGATCATATATGGATGTAAGAAACGACCTGAGAAATATCGCCATCATTGCCCACGTCGACCATGGGAAGACTACCTTGGTGGATCAGCTCCTGAAGCAGAGCGGCATTTTTCGCGCGAACCAGGAGGTTGCGGAGCGTGTGATGGACTCCAATGATCTGGAGAGGGAACGCGGCATCACCATCCTCTCCAAAAATACGGCGGTCATCTATCAGGATACAAAGATCAACATTGTCGATACGCCTGGTCACGCCGATTTTGGAGGCGAGGTGGAGCGCATCCTCATGATGGTGGACGGCGTTCTGCTGCTGGTGGACGCTTTTGAAGGCTGTATGCCTCAGACACGCTTTGTGTTGAAAAAAGCTTTGGGCCTTGGGAAAAAGCCTGTCGTTGTAGTGAATAAAATTGACCGGCCCGGTGCGCGCCCAGCTGAGGTTGTAGACGAGGTTTTAGACCTCTTTATCGAGTTGGGGGCCAACGACGACCAGCTCGAATTCCCTGTGGTGTATGCATCCGGCAGGGACGGCTATGCGACGCTGGACCCCGCAGTGCCCGGTAAGGACATGAAGCCGCTGTTTGATATGATCCTCAAAGAAGTGCCTGCGCCTACGGGTGAGCTGAACGGCCCGACACAGGTGCTCTTCTCCAATGTGGACTATGACGATTATGTGGGACGTATCGGCATCGGCCGTGTGGAGCGCGGCGAGGTGCATGACGGCGAAAATGTCGTGCTTTGCCACCGCGACGGTACCACGAAGAACGTCCGGGTTGTTAAGCTGTATCAGTTTGAAGGCCTCAAACGCGTCGAGGTGGAAAGCGCAAAGCTTGGCGACATCGTGGCAGTTTCCGGCATCACAGATCTGAACATCGGGGAGACCATTTGCTCGCCCGACTGCATCGAACCTTTGCCGTTTGTCAAGATCGACGAGCCGACCGTTTCCATGATCTTTATGGTCAACAACAGCCCCTTTGCAGGGCGCGAGGGCAAGTACGTCACCTCCCGCAACCTGCGCGACCGCCTCTTTAAAGAGGTGGAGACCAACGTCGCCATGCGCGTGGAGGAAACTGACACCACCGAGGCGTTTAAGGTGAGTGGACGCGGTGAGTTGCATCTCTCGATCCTGATTGAGCAGATGCGCCGTCAGGGATATGAGTTCCAGGTTTCCAGCCCGCAGGTCATTTATAAAGAGATTGACGGCAAACGCTGCGAGCCGATCGAACTGCTCATGATTGAGGTGCCGGACAATTACGTCGGCGTCGTCATGGAAAAACTCGGCTCCCGCAAGGCAGAAATTGTCAATATGGGCACGCGCGACACCGGCGTGACCCATCTGGAATTCAAAATTCCAGCGCGTGGTTTGATGGGGTACCGCCAGGAATTCCTCAGCGACACCAACGGAAACGGCATCATGAACAATGTGTTCGACTGCTACGAACCCTATAAGGGCGATTTACAGAGCCGCCAGCAGGGGTCTTTGATCGCGCACGAGGCGGGGGAGACCACCGGCTATGGCCTTTGGCAAGCGCAAGACCGTGGCCGTATGTTTGTCGGCCCCGGCCTGGAAGTCTATGAAGGCATGATCGTCGGCGTCAGCCCTAAGAGTGAAGATATTGTAGTGAATGTATGCAAGAAAAAGCATGTCACCAACACCCGTGCAGCTGGGTCCGACGAAGCGCTCAAGTTGGTCCCGCCAAGCATCCTCAGCTTGGAACAGTGCCTCGAATTCATCAAGGACGACGAGCTGGTCGAGGTTACACCCAAGAGCATCCGTATGCGCAAAAAGATCCTCGATAAGGAAACGCGCATGAAGATGGCAAGCCGGAAAAAATAATCCTGCGCGGAATTCCACTTGGAGGTACGGCCGATCTTATGAATTTTGTAATACTCGACCTGGAATGGAATGGAACCTATAGCCGCCGCATCAAGAGCTTCATCAACGAGATCATTGAGTTCGGCGCGGTCAAGGTGGACGAACAGCTTCATATCATCGACACTTTTGAGGCGCTGGTCCGGCCGCAGGTGGGAAAGAAGATCAGCGGCAAGATCCGCACGCTCACAAGCATTACGAATGAGGATCTCGCGGGCGGCCTACAATATATGCAGGTCATCAGCCGCTTTAAAAAATGGATGGGCGACGCGGTCCTTATGACCTGGGGCACGTCCGACATCCTTGCGCTAATCGAGAATTGCCGTTACTTCTGCGGCGATGAGCATATCCCGTTTTTACAGTATTATGTCAATTTGCAGGCGTACTGCGAGGAAATGCTCCACTATGATAAAACCCAGCAGATGGGACTTTCCACATCGGCCCAGCTTTTGGAGATCGATGAGGACGGCTTTGATCATCATCGCGCTTTAGGAGATAGCCTGCTTTCGCTGCGTTGCTTGCAAAAGCTTTATACGCCGGAGAGCCTTGCCCCCTTTGTGCAAGAGGCCGATGCAGAGTTTTACCGTCGCATCCAATTTAAGACCGTAGTGATCTGCGACTTGTCTAACCCACTGATCAAGCGCAGCGACATGCTCTTTAACTGTGATGTGTGCGGGCGGCGGGCACACCGTGTAAGTGAATGGCAGCTTAAAAACAAGAGCTATCGTGCAGAATTCATCTGCCGCCATTGCCAGCACCGTTTTTTCGGGCGCGTACAGTTTAAGCTCAAGTACGAGGGCCTGATCGTGAAAAAATATATCCTCCCATTCCGGGAAAAGCCAAAGGAGGAGCACCCCAAAGAAACGGTCCCAGCAGAGGCTCCGGAGTGTGCGGTGAACGGTTCCACAAATGGGGAATCGTGTTGAAAAATCCTAACAAGCGAAAGAACCCCCTCAAGGGATGAACGTTTTGTTCATTCTTTGAGGGGGTTGTTTGTTGTTCCAATCGGTAGGATTTTCAAGACAGGAATCTGAGGAAAGCAGATGACCAAGCAAGGTGTAGGCGCTTTAATTCTAGGGACATTGGGCAATCAGAGGGGAATGTGCATGTGAGAAATGCTACTCCGCGTGGATGGTTTCAACGATGGACATGCGGCGGATACGCTGGGAGGGACCGCGAACTGCCAGTGCGGCAGAGAATGCCACCAATAGGACAATCAAGCCCAGTGCTGCCCATGGGATATACCACGGGATTCCCCAGTTGGCCGTAACCGTGATTCGGAATAAGAACCAATTTGCTAGGAGCCCAACTGCACAACCCACTAGAATGCCAAACAGTGAATAGGTTGCAGCCTCCGCCGCTACCATTCGCATCAGTTGATGGCTGCTCATACCGATGGCCCGCATAGCGCCGTATTGCCGTACCCGCGCGGACACGCTCATGGAGATGCTGTTTACAATGTTGAAAACCGCGATCAGAGCGATTACAGAGAGAAACCCGTAAACAAACAATGCAAACGAATAGTAGGCGCCAATGGCCTCGCTGTTTGAGCGCCGGTCGTCTGAGAAGGTGGTGCCGCTGCCCACTTGGGTACGGATCGCTTCAACGTCTGCGTCGGTTGCATCTGCGTTCAACTGTAGGTCCAGGATTGTGTATCCATCCTGCCCAGTTAACGTGCGGAAGGTTCCCTCTGAACAAATGAAGATTTCCACACCAGGTTCGCTTTGGAACGGGCAATCAGACAGTACCCCTGAAACGGTGAGCGTTTGTGTGCCCGTCCCAAAGTCTGCGGTCACCGTGCTGCCGGTATGGCGCGTGGTTCCGTTGCCATAGAGCGCAAGGAGTCCATTTCCGTTCAGGGATTCATCAATGGAACCCTCTAGGAGGGAGCCGGAGGCCCATCCAAACTGGTTGATTTCGTAGGAAATCAGGTCCACAGTCCCCTCTTGGCCATCAATGGTAGCGGGAATCCCATAAGCAAACATCCGCCCATACACACGCTTGACCACCGGGTCCTCTGCAAGATGCTGTCCTAGCTCGGATGGGATGGAACAGGTTTGGTCTGCGCTGATGATTGACAGGTCTGCGGAATACGGACGCAGTGGTGTGATAGACTGATGCATAAAATCTATCGCCATATTGAACGCTAGGAATAGGATGATGCTGAACGCAAAGGAGCTGACCATCAGAAAGAAATTCTTTTTGCTGGCCGTGGCATGACGGACCCCCAGTGCAGTGTCCACACGGAATAAGCGCGTATTTGCTGCACGGCGTACCGGCGAGACGGGGGTTGCATTTCCGGAGACAGCGCACAGAGGCGAGACCTTTGCTGCACGCTTTGCAGGCGCACGTGCTGCGAGCAGGACGGTTACTAAGCCAATCACAACCCCACAGGTAAGGCCAATTCCACTGATCCCAAAAGCTGGCATCCCGGCAAAATAGGTGGGGCTGAGCTTCACAAGCAGGGAGCAGAGTACCCAAACGAGTGCCGTGCCTGCCGCAAGCCCCAGCGGAATTGCCGTTTTACACCAGTTTAGCGCCTCTAAACGGACAAAACGCGCCACCTGTTTGCGTGTTGCCCCCAGGCAACGCAACAGACCGAAGAATGAAATCCTTTGGGCGATGTTGCTGTTTAGGCTGCTGGCGATCATCAGTATGCCGGCCGTCGCCACGAGGACTGCCAGTACCGCTGCGGTCAGATACAGGCGCAGCATTAAGGGGTCATCGCTTTGGCCCATTAAGCCCAAGAGTTTTCCATAGGGAAAAACTTGTGCGTCGGTTAAATGCAGCTCTGTTTTGATCGATTCTACTACCTGTAAGATGCGGCAAAGCGGCGAAAATTGCACATAATAAACGGAATCTGCGTCCTGTGCCGTATCTCCAGAAAAATAGGAGCGGAAAGTCTGCGTGTTCATAACCAAACCGAACGCGTCCTCGTGGTCCAACATGGCGGTGTTGGTCACAAAGCCTGTGACTTGTAGATCTAGGACTCGCCCGTCCGGGGTATATAGCTGGATGAAGTCGTCCACCTGTACCTCCAAGCGCGCGCGGGCGTTCTCTGTTAGCAGTACACCGCTGCCTTCGGCATCGAAGGAACCCTCCTCCACCTGGACAGCGGGGAACATTCCCATCCAAGCGGGGTCAGCGCCGCAGATGGCTGTTTCGATCCCGGAAAGGGTGTACCCCTCGTCGCAATCATAATTCACAACGCCATACCAGGAAGATGTTTTCACCTCTGGCCAGGCGGCAATGCGCGCGGCTTGTTCTTCTGTGATGTCCCGGAAAGCAATGTGCCAATTGCCGCCATCCATAATCGCCTGTTGCCGTTGAGAGCGCAGTTCCATATCTGCCATCCCAAAGATTGCTGTTACAAGGAATACAGCTAAAAAGATACACAGCCGCGTCATAAGGCTTTGCCTCCGGTGCCGTTTGGCGGAGATCGGGATGAGGTCCAGATAGCGTTTCATTCCTGCATCCCTCCCCAATCGCGCAACTCGCCGTCCGAAACCTGCAACACGCGGTCCACCGCATCCGTCAAGTGTACATTGTGAGTGATCATCAGAACGGTCTGCCGGTAGTGCCGTGAGGCGCGGTGTAAGAGTTCAACAACATCTTGGCTGTTTTTCGAATCCAGGTTGCCTGTGGGTTCGTCCGCCAGGACCAACATCGGTTTGGCGATCAGCGCTCTCCCGATTGCCACGCGCTGTTGCTGCCCGCCTGAAAGCTGGCTCGGCAGATGATGACGGCGCTCCATCAATCCCAGTATCCATAAAAGCTCCTCCACACGTGCCTCATCTGGTTTGCGTCCATCCAGCAGGAGGGGGAAGACGATATTCTGCTCCACTGTTAATTCCTCCACCAGCTGGAAGGATTGAAAAATAAACCCGATGTTTTGCCGCCGGAAGATCGTGCGCTGGTTTTCTCGCAGTGCAAACAGATCCCGGCCATCCAGGTAGACGTGTCCGGAGGAAGGTTGCTCCAACCCGCCGATACAGTGTAACAGCGTGCTTTTGCCGGAGCCGGATTCCCCGACCACTGCTGCAAATTCACCTTTTTCCATGGAGAACGAGACGTTTTTCAACGCCTCCACTCTTGTTTCTCCTTTGCCGTATACTTTGCAAAGGTTCTCTACACGCAATACTTCCATATAGGATACCTCCTTATCAGATCGCTTCCATCATACGGTCTGCACCTTACGTTCCGGTGAATGGTATCTTACGTTTTGGTAAGGAAGGAGAGCGTGAAGATTGTTCCGCGTCCGGGTGTGCTCTGAACCGTCAGAACGCCGTCCTGTCCCTCTACAATGGACTTGGCTAACGGCAGGCCCAGCCCCACTCCTTGCTTTGTCTGGGAAGATTTGCCGCGGTAAAAACGCTTAAAAATGTGCGGGAGCTCTTCCGGTGGGATGCCAGACCCATTGTCCTCCACAGACAGGCGGAGCGTCAAGGGCGAACGCTGCCATGATAGACAAACCTCGCCGCCCATCTCTGTATGGTCCAGCGCGTTTTTTACCAGATTGCCGACCGCTTCGCTCGTCCAGGCTAAGTCGCAGAAGATCCGTTCCTCCGGCGGGCCGTCGAAGCGGATGTGTTTCCCCTCCCGCTGCGCACGTGTTGTGAGTTCTTCTGTTGATCGGAGCACCAGCTCCTGCATCGTGTAAATCCCCCTTTCGAAGGGGACGCTGCCCGCGTCCAAGCGCATTACCTTTAATAGAGTGCCGATCAGCCCTTCCATTCGGGAGAGGGCTTGCGCTGCCTTTTGAGAAAATTCCTGAACGGTAGTACGGTTTTCCGGCTCTTCCAGGATGATTTCATTGTACATTGCCAGTGCTGCCAGAGGCGTTTTAAGTTGGTGGGAGATGTCCGAGAGCGCGTCCTTGAGAAATTCCTTGGCCTTGCGCTCTGCCTCGCTTTTGGATTGCAGTGCCACGGCCAGTTCGTCCACTGCGGCGAGCAGATGGGAGAACGATCCGGTTCGGCCGCGCGGCAGGCGGCGAGTGAAATCGCCTCCGGAGAATCGTTCCACGGCCTCGCCCGCCCGCCGGTAGAGGCGGTCCAACCGCGTCAGAAAGAAGAGAGAGCCACCCATCAGAAACAGAGCCAGCAAAAGAACCCCTCCCACAGCGGTCCCCATGGATACGGCAGCCGCCTGCCGGACTTGGGGCAAAAAAAGGGCGGAGGTCCGTTCCGTCCAGCCGCTCTGCCGCAGCAAAGCGGCGCCCCGTTCGGTTTCCTTTGCTTGTTTGAGCGCGCGGAGAATCGTCTCCGGAGGGATGTCTTCCTCTAGGAGGGATGAGACAAATGCGCGGTCATGCGCAAGCAGCAGATTTTTTTCGGCCTGTATGCAGTTCGTCCCATACAGTATTCCGAATCCGGTTAGCAACGCTAAAAATAGGAGTAAGAATGCGAAATACCGGCGCAAAACAGATTCTTGTAAAAAGTTCATTCGCCCGCCTCCTTCCACTGGTATCCAAAGCCGCGGATAGTCAACAAGTGCTCTGGATGGGAGGGGTCCTGCTCGACCTTTCCGCGCAGCCGCCGCATATACACCGAGAGGGTATTGTCGTCCACGAAGTTTCCGTTTCCGTCCCAGAGCATATCCAGTAGAGCGCCGCGGGTGACAATACGGTTGGCGTTGCGCACCAGGACGCAAAGTAGCCGGTATTCCATTCCAGTCAGTTCCAGGGGATGGCCATCCAGCGTTGCCTTGCTGCCCAATAGGTCGATCCGGAGGGGGCCGCTGCATAGGGCTTCTTCCTGTCGCGGCATTCCTGCGCGTCGCAATAGGGCACGAATACGCGAACATAATTCTCCAAGTTTGAATGGTTTTGTCAAGTAGTCGTCCCCACCGCAGTCCAAGCCGCGGATGACGCTGGTTTCCTCATCGGCTGCGGTCAAAAATAGGATTGGCACGGCGCTGCCCGTCCGGCGCACCTGTTCGCACACAGAGAAGCCTGTTCCGTCCGGTAGGGTCACGTCCAACAGAAGAAGGTCATATGGTGGACGTTCCGCCAGGAGAAGCCGCGCTTGTGCCACTGATCTGGCGACTTCCACTTCGTACCCATTTTTTGTCAATACATATTGTAGCCCATCGATCAGGCTGTCATCGTCTTCCAAAAGAAACAATCGATTCACAGCGAGCCCTCCCGTTTTGTAATCCCCTCCGATTGTACCACACTTTTCCCGTCTTGGGCGGCCAGCTTACAAAAGTGTAAGAATGGAGGATTCTTTTCCTAATGTCGTACAGGGCTATATGGAGTTCCAACATGGATTGGAACAATATCCCCTGTTTGAATTGCTGTATTCCCAAAACTTTTGAAAAGTATGCTATAGAAGATATCTATTAAAAGATAAGAGGCCTCATAGAAAATGTTGTAAAAAATAGCGGGACTTCCTGCAAAATGGGGCTAGGGGCATATCATCTCAAAATGGGTCTGTTTCTCCATAAAAACTACAAAAAAACTGCACAGCGGCTCCAAATGGATTCCGTATGATAGAGGCATCCCAATTTTGGAAAGGATGGAACCATTCATGCGGATTGCTATTGAACAACTAAACATGACATATCCTACAGGGAAACAAGCCCTCCGGGATGTGGATCTTACGCTGGAAAGCCCCAATCTGATCGGCCTGCTGGGGCCAAACGGCGCGGGAAAGTCCACGCTGATGAAGCTCCTGGTGGCTGGACTGCTGCCGTCCAGCGGCACCATTTCCGTGGACGGGACACCCCTGCAAGCCTGCGAAAAGGCGCTGAAGGCGCGTCTGGGCTACCTCCCTCAATCCTTTGGGCTGTACGAAGAACTGACGGTTTGGCAGTTTCTCGATTATATGGCGGCATTGAAGGGAATCCGGGACAGCCGCGCTGCCATCGATAGGGCCATGGAAGCGGCAAACCTTGTGGAAAAGCGCAAGGCGCGCATCCGGACGCTCTCCGGAGGACAACGCCAGCGGGTTGGAATCGCGCAAGCCCTTTTGGGAGAGCCGGAATTCCTGATCCTGGACGAGCCCACGGTGGGACTGGACCCGGAAGAGCGCATTCACTTTCGCAATTTTTTCTCCCGGACAGCGCAGGACAAAATCGTCCTCTTATCCACCCATATCATCGAGGATGTCCAATCGGTGTGCAACCAGCTGATCGTCATTGACCGCGGGAGGATTCTTTTCACCGGGACGCCGGAAGCGCTCATTGCTTCAGCGCAAGGACACGTGGGGGTATTTTTGGAGAGTGAGGAGAGCCGGGCGGACAGCCATTTACAGATCACCTCGCGTGTCAATACAGCCAGAGGGGTGGCTTGCCGGGGCGTAGCGGCGGAATTGCCGCCTTTTGCCGAGCCGGTTGAGCCCTCCCTGGAGGACGCATATCTGTATTGGATTACCGGGGAGGGGGAGCTGCAATGAAAGCTTGGTCCCTCTTCCGGGTGGAAATTGGGCGGCTGTTCCGAAACCGGTTGACCTGGTTGGCAATTGCGGTCACGGGATTGTCCCCGGCGGCTGGCCTTTGGCTTTATAGGCCGTTGGCCTCCTCTTCTGAAGCTGCATACTCCGTCTCCCTGACAGGGGCATACCTGGGGAATCCAGCGTTGGCCGGTGGGATCGGTAGCGCTGTCATATTCGCCCTGTTAACCGCGCTGGAATGCAGCCGCAGCCACCGCTCCCGCGTCGATCTTCTAACCGATGCGATGCTTTCGCCGCTTTGCATGGGATTTTGCCGGATCGGTGCGCTGTCTCTCGCCGCGCTGACGGCCCAGGCGGTGACACTGGTTGCTTGGCTGCCGTTCACGATGCTACAGACCGGATCGGTCTTCCGGGGATGGCTTTATGTGGCGGTATACCTCTCCTTCATGCTGCCTTCTACTCTCTTTGCGATCCTCTTTACGGCGTCGGCGTACCAGATTTCCCGGCGGCTGGATCTCACATTGGTGCTGTTTGCCGCGTTCGCTCTGCTCAGTATGACCGCTTGGAGCGAAAGCTGGCTGCTCCGCTGGATCAACCCGCCGGTCTATTCAATGTCCGATGATTTCGGGAACACCCGGCTTTTACAGTCCGTACTGTACAACCGGCTGTTCTGGCTGCTGCTTCTGTGCGGGCTCTGCGCTGTTTCCTTCCTCTGCGTCCGGCGGTATGGAAAAGGACTTTTTGGATCGGCTGCAAGGAACGTCCGCAAGGTGTATCTACCATTGTTGGTTGTGGTATGTCTGCTTTCCGGCTATGTCGTCTATACCTATCAGCCGTTCTTGGACCATAGCAAGGCGGAGATCGACATGGATGCCTACTACAATATCGCCTATAACGAGTATGTGTTTTTTGACGCGATCCATGTGGAGGCAAGGCCCAATCTCTCCACAGGCCGCTTTTACGGCACGGCGCTCTATTCCCTGCATAACACCAGCGGGAAACCGCAGACGATTTCCTTATATGTGAACCCGGGTTACAGGGTTTCATCGGTCACAGCGAACCAGACTTCGGTGGCCTTCCGGGATTGCAACGACGACGATCAAAACACCAAGACGGTGGAGGTCGATTTGCCCGCGGAGGAGGAGATCGAGTTGGAGGTTGCCTACGGTGGGTTCCCGCAGGAGTGGAACCTTCAGGAACTCAGCCAGGGGAGCTTGGAGATCAGCCGCGACTACCTCTACCTGGCAAACCAGAATTTTGCTCCTTTACCAAAGGATTTCGTCTGGGAGACCCAGGAGCCGCCGCCCTACACAGCGGAGATCGACCTGCCAAAGGGCATGACCCCGGTGCTCTTTGCCGAGGGAACGGTCGAACAGGCCGGCGAAAATCCGGACGGCACCGTCCACTGGAAGCTGACTGACAGCGGGCAAAGCATCATCCTCTATGCCGGGGACTACATATCGCACCACATTGACGCCGCGGGAATCGACGTTGCGTTTTATTACAGCGCGAAACACGAGCGCGTGATGCGGGAATGCAATGTAGACAGCGTTTTGAAACGAGTGTTTGACTATTGCACGGAACACTACGGCCCGCTCTCATTTTATGGGGATGGCACCATGAAATTGATCGAGATCTGCAATGTCGGCGGCGGCTATGCCGCGGCTGGTGCAAGTGTGATGGGGGAGGAAAGCTTCAACGAACAGGGGTTGAAGGATCCTCTCAAAGGCGCTGGGGGAAGTGAAGTGTTGGCCCACGAGATTGTCCACCAGTGGTGGGGGCTTGGAAACATGTTTGCCCCGGAATCTTATACAGATGTCTGGTCTGCAGAAGGGTTGACCGTCTACACCACTTACCGGATGATGAAGGAGCAATACGGCGAGGCCTATGCGAAACAGAACTATGTGGATGTTTGGCAAAAACAGGTGGACGATTATTATCAAAATTTTTATGTCCGCCATCCAGAGTATCTGGAGCGGTTGCCGGAACAGTACCGTGCAGATATTGTGAACAGCCTTTCGAGTGTGCGGCGCTACTGCGAGATGCCGCTGAAGATCCTGAAGGCAGAGCAGCTCGTTGGAGGAGAGGAAGAGATGGATGCGATCCTCGCCAAACTTTTCACCCGTGAGCTTGATCCCACATACCCGTATCTCACATATCAAGATTTTCTGAGCGCTTGCGCTCTGACAGAGGAGGATTTGGACCTTGCGTAAGATCTTTCGGTATGAACTGCGGCGGGCCGTATGCAACAAGTTTTTTCTGGGCCTGCTGGTGGTCTGTCTCTTTTTTGGCTGGCAGACGCTGAACGGGGAAGTCATCCAAGGCGTAGCGCATACGGCGCCGTTTTCCTCATGGAGTTTTGGATATTACCTGGCGCAGGAGCTGCCTCTTTTATCCGTGGCACTGCTCTTCTTCTTGTGGAATATATTCTCCAAGGAGGCCCGCCGGGTGAGCGCTTTGACGGCGGCGACCCCTGTGGATGCGGGAAGCTATCTTTTGGTGAAATGCGGGGCTGCTGTAACGGCCTGGCTGCTGTTGGCTTTCGGTGTGTATACGCTTGGAACCATATTTTTGCTTGTGCTTTTCGGCCCAGCCGTTTCCTTAAACGATTTGCTCCTTCCCGCTTTGATCTCCCTGCTGCCGGCGCTGGCTCTGGTATTTGGGATCGGCATGATGGCGGGACGACTCCATCCGGCGCTGCTTCTTGTGCTGGCGCCTGTGGCACTGGCGGCCAACTTACTGCCATTGCCGTTGGAGTGGGATCTCTTTGGAGCAACCTTTTTCTCCAAATATCCGCTGACATTGGAGCAATTGGATCCCGCGTTTGCCTTACCGGCCGCCGGATGGATTGCAAAAGCCGTCTACCTGGCCGTCGGAGTAGGGTTCGCTGCGCTGGCCGTCCATCTGGAACGGAAAACGGTTCTGAAGGGGTTGCAGAGTTAACGATCCCGCACGGTGGCAAAAGACAAGAAGCCCTCCGGTCTCGCAAAACCGGAGGGCTTCTTTGTGTATCAAAAAAGGGAGGAGGTCATCCAACGCATTTTTTGCAGGGACCCAAGCCGCGGGCCAACGCTTGCTCCAGGGTCGATTCGTAGTAAGTGCCGCCGTTGCAGTGGTTGTTATAGTGATACTTTTTCCCAGTCCGAGTCACATAGATGGTCCGCCCCTGCTTTGTGGAAGAGGTTTCTGTGGCAGTTTGCCGGTTGCTTGTGGATGGTAACGGATCGCCTACGGTGATGACACAGTGCTTGACGGGTTCTTGCCCTGGGAGTGTAGTGTAGATGGCAGATGCCTCGCCTGGTTTTCCGATTGCCCATACCTGGAAGCGGTATTCATCCTCGCCTTCGGCATTTTTCAGCTTCTTGCAATTTCCCGTCTTGAGGACAGTCCCGTTTCCTGCGGCGATCTGCGGGTCTGCATGCGAGCCGTGGACAGTGAATTTGAACCAATAGTAATCACCCTGTGCCTTTGTGAAGTCCATGGTGGTGTCGCTTTCCACATAAGGCTCCACCGCGGCAAAGGACGTTGGAAATGGGGCGAAGAACAAGACAAAGGACAACAAAAGCGCAACCCAAGACATATTTCTCTTTTTCATAGCAATTCCTCCATTGTGTAGAACCTAGAAATAGATACAAATGCCTTCCTTGACGTGGATAATCGATCGTTCTATCTGCCCGCTGGGAAAGGCGAGACATTTGCACCTCCATCGTCTACATATTCAATTTTTACAGTGAATATTATCGACTTATTTCTTATATATAAATTTTAACAGATTATTTATAGAAAACAAGGGACAAATCATACAAAGAAATTTCTGATTTTTTGTCTTTTTATATCAGTGAAAGAATATCACAGAAGAAATTCGTTTTTTGGAAGTAGCCAGCAAAATAAATTGCTATTTTTGTCCAATGGAGGTAAAATAGAGGATATGTTAAAGAAAAGGATTTGGTCTCATGCGAAAACTCGCACGCTTCCTGAAGAATTACCGGCTGCAGGTCATCCTGGGCCCTATCTTCAAATTGACGGAAGCCGTCTTTGAACTGATTGTACCAATTGTGACAGCGGATATCATCGACAACGGTGTACGCACCGGGGACGTCGGCTATGTCTGGCGCATGGGCGGCGTGATGCTCCTGTTGGGCGTTGTTGGCCTGTGCTGTGCGCTGGTCTGTCAGAAAATGGCCTCCATTGCTTCGCAGGGGTTTGGAACGGTCCTGCGAAATGAGATGTATCGCCATATCAACACATTTTCCCATAAGGAGATCGACCGCTTCGGCACGCCGTCGCTGATCACCCGCATTACAAACGACGTCAACCAGCTTCAATATGCGGTGGCAATGTTAATCCGCCTGGTGATCCGCGCGCCATTTTTGGCGCTCGGCGCCGTAGTGATGGCAATGTTGATCGATCTTCCACTTGCTATTGTCTTTTTGGTGGCGACACCGCTCATCGGGTTGGTGCTTTATTTGGTCATGAGCCGGTCGGTGCCGTATTTCAAAGTCATGCAGAAAAAGCTTGACCGTATTTCGCTGATTTCCCGCGAAGGGTTGAGCGGCGCGCGCGTCATCCGCGCGTTTTCGAAGCAGGACCATGAGGAGGCGCGATTCCGCACAGCTGCCAACGACCAGACGGATACCGCCATCCGGGTTGGAAAGCTCTCCGCGCTTTTAAACCCGCTCACATACTTGATTATGAATTTCGCCGTGATCGCGATCGTTTGGTTCGGCGGAATGCGCGTGACTTCCGGCGGGATGACACAGGGCGAGGTCATCGCCTTTGTCAACTACATGTCGCAGACATTGCTGGCGCTGATTGTTGTGGCGAATTTGGTGGTCACCTTTACCAAGGCGGCTGCCTCTGCGGGCCGCGTCAACGAGGTGCTTGAGATGGAAACATCCGTCCCGGAACCGGCGAATGGGCCGGTTTCGCCCAAGCAGGGCGCGCCGGAAATCGCTTTTTCGCATGTGAGTTTCTCCTATAGTGGAGACGGGGGAGAGCATGGAGAAAAATACGCTGTAAAGGATTTAGACTTTACTATAAGAAAAGGGGAGACGATCGGGATCATCGGTGGCACTGGTTCCGGAAAATCGACGCTGGTCAGCTTGATTCCGCGGTTTTACGACGTCACTGAGGGTTCTGTTTCCGTGGAAGGAATCAATGTAAAGGAATATCCCTTTTCACAGCTTCGCGAGAAAGTGGGAATGGTTCCACAGCTCGCGGAGCTCTTTTCCGGCACGATTGCGAGCAATCTGCGCTGGGGAAACGCCCATGCGACCCAACAGGAGCTGGAAAACGCCCTGCGAATCGCACAAGCGAAAGATTTCGTTGACCGTCTGCCGCTTGGGTTGGAGAGCCCAGTGAGCCAGGGCGGAAAGAATTTCTCTGGTGGCCAAAAGCAGCGTCTGACCATCGCCCGCGCGCTCGCGGGGAAGCCGGAAATCCTCATTTTGGACGATAGTGCCAGCGCGCTGGACTTTGCAACGGACGCAGCCCTGCGGCGCGCGCTGAAAGCGGAGACGCAGGGGATGACGGTTTTAATGGTCTCCCAGCGCGTGAGCACGGTGAAAGCTGCAGACCGCATCCTTGTGCTGGACGACGGCACTATGGCGGGCCTGGGGACGCATGAAGAGCTTATGGAGAGCTGTGAGGTCTACCGGGAAATCTGCCTTTCCCAGTTGAGCAGAGAGGAGGCGGCGCGCTAATGAAAAAGTCCGGGATCAATAAATCTGTCTTGAAGCGTCTGCTGCGCTATGCGAAGCCTCACGCGGGATTCCTGCTTTTGGCGTTGGTCAGCGCCATCATCAATGTGTCCTTGACGCTCTATGGCCCCATCTTGGTTGGACGGGCCATCGACTATGTGATCGGCCCGGACCAGGTGGATTTTGCTGCCATGGTCCCTGTCCTAATCACTTTGGCGGGCACGATTGTGGTCAGCGCGGCCTTCCAATGGCTGATGACCTATTGCACCAACCGCGTCAGCTATAAGACGGTGCGCGATCTGCGCATCCAGACGTATGAGAAGATCAATACACTGCCGCTGAAATACATCGACGGCCACGCGCACGGGGATCTGATCAGCCGCATTGTCAACGATGTGGATCAGGTGTCTGACGGCTTGTTGCAGGGGATCACCCAGCTTTTTACCGGTGTTGTGACGATCGTCGGTACTTTGCTGTTTATGTTGACCATCAGTCCGGTGATTACGGTGGTGGTGGTTTTGGTCACGCCGCTTTCACTGTTCGTAGCGGCCTTTATCGCCCGGCTGACCCACCGGCAGTTTGTCGAGCAGCAGGCGACCCAAGGAGAGCTTTCCGGCTTTGTGGAGGAGATGATCGGAGGACAGAAGACCGTCAAGACCTTCCACTATGAAGGTCGTGCAGAGGAGCGATTTAAAGAGATCAATGGGCGGCTGTACGACTGCGGCGTAAAAGCGCAGTTTTATTCATCCTTGAGCAATCCCAGCACACGTTTTGTCAACAATATGGTATATACCGCGGTTGCGGCGTTCGGCGCTATCTGCGCGATCACAGGATGGCCCGCGCCG
The DNA here is from genome assembly GCF_015558525.1 of Anaeromassilibacillus sp. D41t1_190614_C2. NCBI lineage: Bacteria > Bacillati > Bacillota > Clostridia > Eubacteriales > Acutalibacteraceae > Anaeromassilibacillus > Anaeromassilibacillus sp. D41t1_190614_C2. The sequence goes on from NZ_JADMOD010000002.1 coordinate 19,860, forward strand.
TTGACGATCGGCCAAATCTCCAGTTTTCTGACCTACGCAAACCAGTACACGAAGCCGTTCAATGAGGTGACAGGGGTGCTCACCCAGATTCAGACCGCATTCGCCTCTGCAGAGCGCCTCTTTGCCGTCCTAGACGAGGAATCTGAACGGCCGGATGCCCCGGATGCGGCTGTTCTGGAGCACTGCAAAGGGGACGTGACGGTCGAGCATCTGTATTTCTCCTACGATCCTGCGCGTAAGCTGATCGAGGATATGAACATTGCTGCAAAAAGTGGAAGCCGGATTGCGATCGTTGGCCCGACTGGGTGCGGCAAGACGACGATCATCAACCTATTGATGCGGTTTTATGATGCGGACCGCGGATCGATCTCCGTGGACGGGCACAATATTCAGTCGGTCACACGCAACAGCCTGCGTAAACAGTACGGCATGGTGCTTCAGGAGAGCTGGCTTTTCTCCGGCACAGTGCGGGAAAACATCGCGTATGGCCGGGAGGACGCAAGTCTGGAAGAGGTGGTTGCGGCGGCCAAAAAAGCGCACGCGCATTCCTTTATCCTGCGCCTCCCGCAGGGGTATGACACCGTGATTTCTGAAGATGGCGGCAACCTCTCGCAGGGGCAGCGGCAGCTGCTGTGCATTGCACGGGTTATGCTGGTGGACCCGCCCATGCTGATCCTCGATGAAGCCACCAGCAGCATCGATACCCGCACGGAATGGAAGATCCAAACAGCGTTTGAAGAGATGATGCGCGGGCGGACCAGCTTTATCGTGGCACACCGCCTTTCTACCATCAAGGGTGCGGATTTGATCCTGGTGATGAACCAGGGCCATATTGTGGAGCAGGGTACCCACGAGTCGCTTTTGGCCAAAGGCGGCTTTTACGCCAACCTGTACAACAGTCAGTTTGCCGTTAGTTAAAAGAGGAAAGAGTAGGAAAAGGGGGCGTTGCCTGCCTTTCTCGGTTTTGTAAACCGGTATTTTCCAACAAAATTTTATCAAGATGCGCTGGAACAGTCGTCGCATGGCGCAAATAGGCAAAAATATCCCGGCGAAAATTGCATTTTCTGCGTTGATGCGCTATAATAATGGCGGTTGTTTCTCATATCATTTCAAGGGAGGACATTATGAATACAGCAGAAAAGAAAGACCTGCAAATTGCGGCCTGTAAAATCCGTATGGGCGCGATTGAGGGAGTTTATCATGCAAAATCCGGACATCCGGGCGGCTCTCTCTCCGCAGCAGACGTGCTGACCTATCTCTACTTTAAAGAGATGCGCGTGGATCCCACTCGTCCGGCGGACGAAGACCGGGATCGTTTTGTGCTCTCAAAGGGGCATTGCTGCCCGGCACTGTATGCGACATTGGCGCTCAAGGGGTATTTCCCGATGGAAGAGCTGCAAAAGCTGCGCCATATTGGTGCGATGTTACAGGGGCATCCCAACATGTTGGACACTCCCGGCATTGATATGAGCACGGGTTCCCTGGGCCAAGGCGTATCTACGGCCTGCGGCATGGCGTTAGCGGCGAAGATCATGGGCAAGGATTATCGCGTGTATTCCATGCTGGGCGACGGCGAAATCGAAGAGGGCCAAGTGTGGGAGGCTGCGATGTTCGCGTCCCACAAAAAATTGGACAACCTCTGCCTGATTGTGGACAACAACGACCTCCAGATCGACGGCACGCTGGATGAGGTTTGCAGCCCGTACCCGATCGACGAGAAGTTCCGCGCATTTGGATTTGACGCTGTCATCATTGATGGCCACGATTTCGATGCGATTGAAGAGGCGTTTGCCCATGCACGCGAAGTGAAGGGCAAGCCCTGTGTCATCATCGCAAAGACGGTGAAGGGCAAAGGCGTCTCCTTTATGGAAAACCAGGTGGGCTGGCACGGCACCGCCCCCAACCAAGAGCAGTATGAAGTTGCGATGCAGGACCTCAAGCAGGCGCTTGCGGCATTGGAGGTGGAATAAATGGCGGATGTAATCAAGAAGGCGACCAGAGACGGCTACGGCGAAGCTCTGGTTGAGCTCATGGACGAATACCCAAATTTGGTGGTGCTCGACGCGGACTTGGCGGCCGCCACGAAATCCGGTATGTTTAAGAAGGCGCACCCGGAGCGCTTCTTCGACTGCGGGATCGCAGAGGGGAACATGATGGGCGTCGCCGCTGGGCTTGCTGCGGCCGGAATGCTCCCGTTTGCCAGCTCTTTTGCCATGTTTGCTACGGGCCGTGCCTATGAGCAGGTGCGCAATTCGATCGGCTATCCGCACTTGAATGTCAAGATCGGCGGTTCCCATGCTGGAATTTCCGTCGGTGAGGACGGCGCGACCCATCAATGCTGCGAAGATATCGCATTGATGCGCACCATTCCGGGAATGACAGTGGTGAATCCGGCTGACTATTATGAGATGAAGGCCGCGGTTAAGGCGATCGCTGCATATAACGGCCCGGTCTATGTGCGTTTGGGCCGCCTGGCCATTGAGACGATCAACGATGAAAGCTATCAGTTTGAGCTGGGCAAGGGTGTAACCCTGCGCGACGGCAAGGACATCACCATTGTGGCGACGGGCCTGATGGTGGGCGAATCCCTTAAGGCAGCGGAGCAGCTCGCAGAAGCGGGGATCGACGCGCGTGTGATCAATATTCACACCATTAAGCCAATTGATGCAGAACTGCTGCGCAAAGCGGCGGCGGAGACCGGCCACATTGTAACAGCGGAAGAGCACAGCATCATTGGCGGCCTGGGCGACGCAGTGTGCGAAGCAATCCGTGAAAACCCGGTTCCGGTGACAAAGATCGGTGTAAACGACCGCTTTGGCTATTCCGGCCCGGCGGTGGATCTGCTCAAGGATTTCGGCTTGTGCGCTGACCATGTGGTAGAGGTCGTAAAAGAGGTCTTGAAGAAATAAAAAGCGGTAGTAGCGTTTTTCGATAAACTTTATGGATACAGCAAACCGGCGTAGCAGGGCAGACCTGCCGCGCCGGTTTTTTTATCGCTTTCAGCATGACAAAACCCCCGGTTCTACCGGGGGTAGGTAAAAAACCTTGGCAAAAGAAAAAGTAAAAAAACCGTTTGTTCTTCAAAGGAAAAAGAATGGTACGGAGGTTCTGAAAGGAAGGCGGGAATTTTCGCGAAAAGTGTCCCTCTCGCAGAATGCTATGAAGTACCAAAGAGAACTGGTTTACCAGTAGCAGGGAAAACGATGCGATGATATTTTTCAGTACCCCTTCCAGGGGTCAGCAAGTACTGACCCCTCTGGGGTCTGAGCAAACCACTAGTTTTCTAGTGGTTGTGATTATCTCTTGAAGACTACCCATGGGCGAGTGGTTTCCAAGAGATAAAGCAAACGCTCTGGAAGCAATTTACTTCCAGAGCGTGGAATCTTTGTATATAGCCAATCCTTATTGAAAACGATGTGCTTTTATTTTCGCACCTCAAATTTGTATGTGGTGGTATGCCGGTATACTTCGCCGGGATGGAGGACAGCACTGGGGAAATTGGCGTGGTGAGGTGAATCCGGGAAGAACTGCGTCTCCAGGCAGAGCGCATGGTGTGCCTGAAGGGGAACGCCGCCATTGGCACAAACGCCCTCGGAAAAGCCGTTTGCCGTGTAGAGCTGCATGCCGGGCATGTCGGTGAACACCAGCATGACGCGCCCCGTAGACTGGTCGTAAACTTCCGCCGCCTTCTTCCGGCCAGGCTCCCCAGCCAAGACAAAATTGTGATCGTAGCCGTTGCACTGGCGCAAGAACGGGTCGTTGGCCCGAATATCCTGTCCGATCGTTTTTGCCTTGCGGAAATCCGCCGGGGTACCGGCTACCGGGACCAATTCGCCGGTAGGAATCAGGCCCTCGCCCGCAGCGGTCACAAAATCTGCGTGGATCTGCAATTCATGGGAAAGGATATCCCTAGCAGGATCGCCCGTCAGATTAAAGAAGCTGTGATTGGTCAAATTTACAAGTGTGGATACATCGGTTTTCGCTGTATAGTCGATCACCAGGGCGTTGTCCGTCGTCAAGGTGTAGCAGATGGAGACGTCGAGATTCCCAGGGAAGCCCTCCTCGCCGTCCGCACTGCGATAGGCAAAGGTGATCGAAGGCGCTTCGTCGTCGTTGTTGCTGCATTTCAGCCGCCAAGCCTTCTGATGGAAGCCCTGGAAACCGCCGTGCAGAGTGTTGCCATTTTCGTTCTGGCTTAGGGAATAGAGCGTCCCGTCGATCTCTGCTTTTCCACCTGCAATGCGGTTGGCATACCGGCCGACCGCTGCACCGAGGAAATCGCCGTCCGCGAGGTATTCCTCCAGTGTGTCGTGGCCCAGGACCACATTGCCCAAATTCCCCTTGCGGTCTGGCACCTGAATGCTGACAACGCGCGCACCGTATTCCATTGCCTGAATGCGCACACCGTTGGTATTTGTCAACGTATATAGATGAATTTTTGTCCCGTCCGGCAAGCTGCCAAACATCTTTTGTTCAATACTCATATCCAAATCCTTCTCAAATAAAATTGGAAATGCAAAAATAGAGATTATTTGCCCAGAAGTGCCGCACCGATGATGCCTGCGTCGTTGCCGAGCTGTGCCTTGCAGATCTTCGTGCGCACCTTTGCGCCGCCGTACTGCTCACGGTCTACATATTCGCGCACAGGGGCCAACAGGGTTTCACCCTCGTTGCAGATGCCGCCGCCGATGCACAGAATGTCCGGTTGGAGGGTATTGACGCAGTTAGCCAAACCGCAGCCGAGGTAAGCGATGTATTCATCGACAACCTTCTTGCCGACCGGGTCGCCTGCACGCATAGCGTCGAACGCTGTACGGCCGTTTACATTGTCAAGGTTTCCGTCGACCAGTTTCCAGATGGGGCTCTCCTTGTCTGGATTGGCAAGCATAGCCTCTTTTGTGCTGATGATCAGGCCCGTTGCGGAGGAATAGCGCTCCCAGCATCCGTCGCGTCCGCAGGAACAATGGCGGCCGTTAAACACAATGACCGTGTGGCCCATTTCGCCAGCGCAGAAGTTGGAACCGGAATAGATTTTCCCGTCAATGATGATGCCGCTTCCTACGCCGGTTCCCAATGTGATCGCCAAAGCGTTCCGCGCACCCTTCAATGCACCCGCCTGATATTCCCCATAGGCGGCTGCATTTGCGTCGTTCTCCACGATAACCTCTTTTTTCATGCGCTCTTGCAGCATACGCTTCAACGGGAAATTATTAAAATACAGGTTGTTGGAAAATTCTACAACACCCAATTCACGGTTGACCGTGCCAGGGGTACCGATTCCCACCCACGGGATGTCGTCGATCGTAACGCCTGCATCCTCCAGAGCGGCAAAGGCCGTCACTGCGAGCTGTTCACACATCTCTTCCGAGGAACAGGGGACGCGGGTCTTATTCTTTCCACGTCCAATAATTTGATAATTTTCGTCCACCACGCCTACGGCTATGTTGGTTCCGCCGAGGTCAATGCCAAGATAGTATGCCATTTTCATGTCCTCCTTGTGTTTTCATATAGAAAGTGCGACCAGCTCCAAGGGCAGCTTTTTGAGACGGAAAAGGGGAGACAGCACACGCCTTTCTGGGCCCTTGTGCCGGAGCGCGTTGTTTTTGTGCAACGTCCGGTCTTCTTTCCCAGCCGCATGCCGTTTCAAATTCCTCCATGCATGCGTTATAAGAGACCGGAACTTGCCTTTTCCCATATGTACCGGTCCCCGGAAAGCAAGTAGATGCATCCATAAAAGGACTGGATGCTCCATCGCCAAGCCGCCCTGATTCCGTTCGGATAAAGTCTTTCACGCTATTGCATTGTTTGCCTTTAAGCTTTTGAAGCGATCGGCCCTGGTTGGCCACTTTCTTATACAAGTCAAGTTTAATTATAATCTTAATTTATTATAACATTTATTTGGATAAATTGTAAAGGAGCATATAGCGTTTTTTCTGTAGAATCTGCAAAGAATGAAGTTAGTAACTATGCCGATAGATTTGTCCCATAGGGGGTTTTATGGTATAATAACCTCACACGTTTGGAAAAATGGAGCATTTTTGAGTGCTGGGAGAGCATGAGACCATATATGAAAGCTTCTGCTCAAGAAAAAGGCTGGTCTTATTTTATAGAATATTGGTACTCCCAAATCTAAATCAAAAGAAAGTTGGAGCATTGATCATGAAATACGAAGAGTTGCCCAAAGCGATGCAGGAGGGGGCTATAAAGCCTTACTGGGATCTGCTTCAGAAAAAAAAGGGTTCTCTGATTTTGAAGCGGCTGATGGATATTGTAGCTTCCTTTTTGATGCTGGTTATCCTCTCTCCCTTTTTATTGATCCTGGCTACCGCAGTCAAACTGGACTCCAAGGGGCCAGTCTTTTACCGTCAGGTCCGTGTGGGGCGCTACAATCAAGATTTCAAAATTTTTAAGTTCCGCACCATGGTCCAAAATGCGGATCAGATCGGCCCTGCTGTCACGACAGGGGAAGATCCGCGAATTACCCGTGTAGGGAAGTTCATCCGCCGCTTGCGGCTGGATGAGTTTTCCCAGCTGCTGAATGTTTTGAACGGGACAATGAGCTTGGTTGGGCCGCGGCCGGAAGTGCGCAAATATGTCGACCTCTATACACCGGAGCAAATGGCTACCCTGCTGGTGCGGCCTGGCGTCACTGCCCCTTCCAGTATTGCTTTTAAAGACGAGGATCAACTGCTCGATGCGGCGGAGGACCCGGAAAAGGTATATGCGGAGCAGATTTTGCCGCCCAAAATGGAGCTAAATTTGGAATATCTGGAGCACGTATCCCCTTTATATGATCTTTCCGTGCTTTTCCAGACGGTGGCAGCAGTGTTTTTGCCAGGAGGGGACAAGGATGCGCAATGAGTTTTCACGCTCCCAGATTTTGCTGGGTGCAAGCAGCATGGAAAAATTGAAAAATAGCCGGGTCGCGGTGTTCGGGTTGGGCGGCGTGGGCAGCTTTGCCGCAGAAGCGCTGGTGCGAACTGGCGTCGGCCACCTTTTGTTCATTGACAATGATGTGGTGAGCCTGACCAACATCAACCGCCAGATTCTTGCCGACCACTCGACGTTGGGCAGGAAAAAGGTGGATGTGATGCGGGAACGCGCGTTGCGTATCCATCCCGCTGCGGATATCCAGACCTTCCCGTTGTTTTTCCTCCCGGATACCCCTTGCGATTTTTTAGACGGCTGTGATTACATTATAGACGCTATCGATACGGTGTCCGCAAAGCTGGCCCTGGTGGAGGTGGCACAGAGGAAGGAGATCCCAATTATCAGCAGCATGGGCACGGGCAACAAATTGGACCCTTCCCGGTTTGAAGTGGCGGACATCTATGAGACTTCTGTATGCCCCTTGTGCCGGGTAATGCGCCGCGAACTGAAAAAGCGGAGAGTATCGTCCCTGAAAGTTGTTTATTCGCGGGAGGAGCCGGTCCCGCGGGAAGAAAATCCCGATTTGCAGGAGGACTCCCCTCGCAGGCAGACGCCTGGGAGCGTGGCGTTTGTCCCGCCGGTTGCGGGGTTCCTTTTAGCAGCGGAGGCCGTCAAAGATTTGACGGAAGGACTCCGGCCATCGCCCCAGCAGGCCCGGTGAGGGAGAGGGATTGCTAGATATGATATCCCCGCTGGTGTAGTTGCCCCGGATATTTTCCCTTGTATGGGATATACTAACCATGGGGTGATGAAACATGAAGAATCGAAAAAAACAGGCGATGGATCAGGTGCAGATGAGGACCTCTTCCAAAGCCGAACAACGGGCCGAACGTGCGGCAAGCGCACTTCCAGAAATGAACAAGGGGAGCATCCCTTCGGATGTCGGTGGCAGCTATACCGGCACGCCGGCGGACGACATATATCCTGTTCAGGACGCAGACGACCTGTAAAATTTTTGAATACGGTGTTTTGAAAACGGCTGTCCAGTAGGATAGCTGTTTTTTGTTTTCAAGATACTTGCGGTCTGAAAAGATGCAGAATATAATAGAAAATAGATCTTATATAGCATATTGGGATAGGAAATGTGTGGATCGATTGGAAGGAAAAGGAGGATGCCTGGTGTACAGAAAATATAAAAGGAAGGGCTGGCTGGCTGGTGGGATTGCTGTTATGCTTTTGATCCTTTTTGGCGTTCTTTTCATAGAAATCCGTGATACATCGCTCGCAAGGCAAAACCCCCTTTTGCTTTCGGCTGATTTTCTACAAAATGCCTTAGATGGAGTGGGGGAAGTTTTGAGTAACACGCAGGAAGAACTTTCTTCAGAGGCTCTTCCATCTGAAACGGCAAAGGAAGTGCAGGAAGAACCAGGGCCGAGCGTTACGCCGGAGGAGGCGGCATGGTTGGATGAACAGATCGCTTCACTGGGAGGCGGCGTGTCGGTCTATTATAAGAGTTTGGCCCGCGGGGATACCTATTCTTTTGATGACGAGACGGAATATTATATCGCCAGCGTGGTCAAGGCTCCCTATGCGCTCTATGTTTACCAACTTGCCGATGCAGGAACGGTGGATCTCTCTCAGACATACACCTATGAATCCCGCCATCGCTTGGGAGGAACAGGTTATCTCCAAGAGCAACCTGTGGGGACCCAATACACGCTTGCACAGCTTTTGGAATATACCATCCGTTACAGCGACAATAACGCTTTTTTGATGGTCCGTGAAGCCGTCCCTACGGATGGATTTAAACAATTTGTGCGGACATTGGGGTTGCTTCATGAGAACTCGATGGATTCATTGGGCGAAGGGGCGGCCATCCGCGGAAATATCTGCGCACATGACGCTGGTATCATCGCGGAAGCAATTTATCGTTATGCGGAAAGCGGTTCCCCCAATGGAGCCAAACTGAAGGAGGACATGCTCCATACCGAACAGCCCATGTTGCGCTCGGAATATCCCATGGCACGGAAGCTTGGTTCCTGGGAGGGTGCGATGCACGACGTTGCGATTATTTACGCGCCGGAACCCTACATACTAGCAGTTTGTACCAACCGTGGGCATAGCTATGATAGCTGGTATGTTGAATCGGATTATGAACCATTTTTAAAAATTTCAGAGTGGATCGAAGAGGTCTCCCAGAACGAAGAGTCCTGAAGGCACAGAAAAGGACCGGCCCTACAGGTTCCAACGGCGTTTGGAATCTGTAGGGCCGGCCTTTTTGCCAGCTGCAACAGGGGGATTTAAAGCTCTGGAAATTTTAGCGTTGCATCCCCTATTACTCTGCATTGCGCATGATGATGCGTTCGATCACATGTAGCACAGCGCTCATCATGCAGATTGCAAAGAGTAGCAGCGGAACTAGGACTACGATCATAGGAATGGTGAGGTCCACAAGGGAGAATAGCGATTGGAAGAACAGCATGGCCATAACAAACCCGACCACCATGAGCGTATATAGGGCAGTACGCAGTAGATTGAATGGCATACAGACCTTTAACAAGGTCAGAAGACCCGTGAAGCCAGTCAGGATAACCGCCAAGGTTGAGATTTGTTCATTGGGCAGATGGAGGAACAGAGAGATCGCCACCAACAATAGGACATTCGCAACCATTGTAAACGCGCCTGGGAGAGATTTGCGGATAATATTGACCAAGAAGCTTCCGCGAATACGATCTTTATTGGGCTCCAAGGCCAAAATGAAGGATGGAATACCGATGGTAAAGGTATTAATAAGGGTGAACTGGATCGGTTGGAACGGATAGTCACATTGCAGGAAGATGAAGCAAACGGCAATGATGGCGGAAAAAATGGATTTTACCAGGAACAGGGAGGAAGAGCGCTGGAGGTTATTAATAGAACGCCGGCCCTCCTGCACGATGCGCGGCATGCTGGCGAAGTTGGAGTCCAAGAGCACAAGCTGCGAGACCGTGCGGGCAGCATCGCTTCCGGAGGCCATTGCTATACTGCAATCGCTCTCTTTTAGAGCCAGCACATCGTTTACGCCATCGCCTGTCATGGCAACTGTATGTTTCTGTTCCTTGAGCGCCTTGACCAGATCGAGCTTTTGCTGCGGCGTGACGCGACCGAACACGGTGTATTCTTCTGCGGCTTGCCGGATATCGTCGTAGGATTTTAGGGTTGTGGCGTCCACAAAACGATCGGCCTTTTCCAGCCCTGCGCGCTTGGCGATATTGGCTACGGTCACAGCATTATCGCCTGAGATCACTTTGATATCCACGCCCTGATCTGCAAAGTACTCCAGTGTTTCACGGGCGTTGTCACGGATCTTATCGCTCAAAAGCAGAAGGGCGATGGGGGCAATTTCCTTTGGGAGCTCCTGCTCACGGAAGGAATTCTGGGAATAAGCTAGAAGCAGCACGCGCTGCCCCTGTACGGCGTAGGCCTCCACCTTTTCCCGCAAAGGCTCGAAACGTTCACCCAGAACGAATTCCGCAGCCCCAATCAGAAAGGTTCCCACATTTTGGAAGCTTGCACCACTCCATTTGCGCGCAGAGGAGAACGGAACCGTACCAGTACACTGCCAATCCGGAACGGCAAACCCCATTTGTTTCATGGCTAGGGAAGTAGGATTTTCGTCATTCAATGCATTCGTTACCGCTGCAATCGCATCCTCCACTTGTGTCTGCGCGATGGGACAGAGCGGTTCGATGCCATCTACTTGCATGGTTCCTTCCGTGATCGTTCCTGTTTTATCCAAGCAAAGGACATCCACACGGGCCAATGTTTCAATAGAATATAGATCCTGCACAAGGGCGTTGTAACGGGAGAGCCGGATCACACTGACCGCCAACACCACGCTGGTGAGCAGCACCAAGCCTTCAGGGATCATACCAATCAATGCGGCCACAGTGCTGACCACAGCTTGCGAGAAGGGCTGTGCCGAGATGACAAATTGCTTATAAAACAGTGCGATTCCAACGGGTATGATAGAAAGACCGAGCACTTTAATGATTTTGTTGATGCTGGTCATGATCTCAGAGTTGGGCTTTTTGAGATACTTCGCACGGTTGGTGATTTGGGCAGCGTAGTTTTCCGTCCCTACATGCTCAACACGCGCATAGCAGTCGCCGCTGACAACAAAACTACCGGAAAAGAGAAGGTCACCCGGCTGTTTCACAACGGGGTCGCTTTCGCCAGTCAGAAGGGATTCATTTACCTCGCATGCCCCATATTGTACGATGCAGTCTGCGCAGATTTGATTCCCAGTGGATAGGCGCAGGATGTCATCCAGAACCAGTTCCTCCACCGGTAGGCTCTGCTCTTCGCCGCCACGGACGACGCGCGCTTTCGGAGCAGCAATCAGGGAGAGCTTGTCGATGGTCTTTTTCGCGCGGATTTCCTGTAAGGTCCCGATGAGAGTATTGCAAATCACAACGCCCATAAACAGGAGGTTTTTGTAGGAACCGACTAGGAATACCATGCTGGCCAAAATGACATTTAAAATATTGAAAGGCGTTATTAGATTTCCACGGATAATCTGGCCGACCGTTTTGGTTTTGATTTCCCCGGAGTCGTTCGAAAGGCCCTGTTGCTGGCGCATTTGGACCTGCTGTGCATTAAGCCCCTGTGTATAGTTCGGTTCAAAGCGTTCACAATAGTCCTGACGGGATTCTACGGCGTTCGTAGATGGTTCAACCTGTTTCTTCATACAATCTCCTTTGCCCATTCCCTTGGAACGTCTGATAAAAATTTTGGCGGGCGTGCGTCCTCTTATACGTCTTGTACAGCGGAAAAAAGTGCCGGGCCATATGCTTGGAAAAAAGAGGACAAATTCCCTCTTGATTATACTATGGAACGTAAAAAAATGCTAGTTACGGGTGGAATTGTAAGAAACGTTAAAAAAGTGTTCATAAATTCGGCGCAATAGCCAAAAAACGCCGGAAACTATGATTTGATTCAATCGAATATTTCTCTTGCTCAAAATAAAAAAACTGCTATAATAGAATATCGTATTAAAAGGTCTATACATGCCAATGGATGCCTGTCAATACACATCTTTTTATTTCGCCGCCGGGGACATATGAGGATAGGAATGGACTTTACTTCTAAAGAAAGGGGGAATGGCCTATCACCAAGACAATGGAATCTGTTTTGTTTCGTTTTCTGCGTTGGGCCAAACAATTAGAGGTCGATACCATTGCGCCTATGGCCTTGGTTCTCTCTCTTTTTTTTCCTTTTTATGTGTCCGTTGTTACGGTAGGCGCTGTCGCTGTTATGACGATGGTAAACTACCGGATGCGTACAAGGGCTTTGGAATCCCCTTATGGTAAGCTGCTGATGGGGGTACTGATTGCCCCTTTTTTTGTTTCGGCCATTTACAACAATTATATGGGGATGCTTTATAGCATGTTGGTTCTGGCTGCAGTTGTCTGTGCCTTCTATTTGCGGAGTGTCATGACGGGGGCTCTTTTTAACCGGATGATGGATGCAGCCTGTGTGGCCAGCGTATTTTGTGCTGCAATTGCATTTGTGCAAAAGGCAGCTTCTTTTGCCGTCTCTCCGGATTACCGGCCTGTCTCTATGTTTTCCAATGCCAATTACTATGGCATGATGATCGAATTTCTCGTGATAATCGCACTCTATCGCATCTTTACCAATTCAAAAGAGCGCATTTTTTATGGGGTTGTGATTGCCATCAACTTAATAGGGCTTTATCTTTGCGCCAGCATGTCGGCGTGTATGGGACTGCTGTGTGCGGTTTTGGTGTTGTTCTATTTGAAGAAGTATTACAAATGGATGGCTGCCTTTTTGACGTTTGCTGGCTTAGCGGCTATATTCAGCCTATTATTCCCCATCCTTTTTCCAAGAGTGGAAGCGATCGATAGCACATTTGGACAGCGCCTGTCCATCTGGTCCGCGGCAATCCAAGGGATTCAGTCGCACTTGTTGTTTGGTATGGGACCGACCTCTTATCAATTGATATATCGTGTATTTGACGGGTATCAAACATATCATTGCCACAACTTGTTGTTGGATGCCCTGCTAAACTACGGCTTGCTCGGCGCGGGTGGGATAGGAATCTATCTTTTTATACAGTGCAAGGTGTTGTGGTTGCGTTTCCGCAACCACATCTGCACAGATATGAACATCCTTCTGGCAGCTGCTTTTACCGCTGTTGTAGTGCATGGGGTAACGGATGTAACGGTTTATTGGATTCAAACAGGGATGTTGTTCCTGATTTTGTTTTCCAGCACAGGCATCTGTGCCGACTATGTAGAGAGCAAGCTTCGTCTACCAAGGTTACTCCATCTGTCCGGTGAGCCAGCAGGGGCATATGCACGTGTTGCGTCGTACCTGCGTCGATGAAAATGAGACATGGAGTGTGCGGTCCCATCAATTGTAAAATTTGATGATCCGTTCAAACCTTATGCATCCGTTTTAAGAATGGAGGTTTCCCTACCAGGCACAGGGATACCTTCCCAAGAGATTTGCAACTGCTAAAAATATCCCTATGCTTTTTGCAGAAAGGCGGCAGGTTTTGCCGGATGGGTATAAAGAGTTTCTGCTTCCTCTCGAATATATCGATTTTGCGTTCCCGTTCCGTTGCATAAGTTTATATTGCATGCTTCTAGGAATTTTTTATCCAGTGGTTCGCGTCTTTTTTCTGTGGATCACAATACTTGCGAGGATCCAGACCAGAAGATAGGACGAGGCGGCTCCGGCCACGATAAAGCAAGTGGTTTTTTGCTTTGTGGAATAAGATTCTATCGTTTCAGCTGCGTCGATGGTGATGTAAGTATCCTTTTGCGGAATGGTGAGGACGCGCCGGCGGATTGGTTTTCCATCAACCAGGAGCCTTTGCGCGGCACTTTCGATGGAGCCGGCTTCATATCTGTACTTATATTCAGGGCTGCCTGTGGCCTGATAGCAGACCACGTAGACCGTCTTGGTAGGATGCATACGCCTAGCCCGTCCAGTAGCGGTATTCCGGACCTGCTTGGGATAGACTTCATTGGGGATAAAAGTATAGACCCCCATATCTTTATAATCGGAGACGGGGCGGATCGTGGAAAGGGTGTATAAGCTAAAATAGACGGAGACCGCCGCCACGAATAGCAACAAAATGCTGAGGATATAACGGATAGATTTTATTCTTGACATTTTAGTACTTCCTTTCCATCTTTCCAAGCATTGGGAAGCGCCTACTCAAAATCGTATTCGAAAATGAATAGCATAACGAAATGGAACCTTCCAATAGGAGGGTTCTTTTTACTATGCGGCATCCTTCTTTATGGAGAAGAATGTTTCCTGAGGATCGCGATAGCGTTTTGGGTTTTCCGTTAACATCATCAAATACGTGACGTTTTATAGCTATCTAGTGGGGGATCGTACGAGAATCTTCGGTTTGGGCCATGGCAGAGCGTTCTCCCCATAGTTGCATCGTCACCTATTGTCATCACAGTTCGTTGATGGTTTCCGTCACCGACATGGTCCGCATCCGTTTGGCAGGGGAATAAGCGGCAAGTACAGCCGCAGCAATGACAAACAGAACAATGATGGCCAGTGACCCGATGGGTAAGCTCCAGGTCGCATAGGGGAAGTGGCCAGTGATAAGGAAATCATACATCATTTTGCTGAAAGGCAGGCCAATCGAACAGCCAATTACACATCCCCAAAAAGCATAGGTGAAGGCCTCCGCCATAATCATTTTGGAGAGTTGGCGGACGTCCATGCCTACCGCCCGCATAGCACCATATGGTCTGATCCGGGCAGATGTGCTCATTGAGATGCTGTTGACAATGTTCAGCACGGTAACCAGCATGATAATTCCCAAAAAGGCATAAACACAAGTTACAAATGCAAAATATGTGCCGGAAGTGCGTTGATCTCGTTTATCGCTCAAGGTATAACCATTTTCTTCCACAATCTTGCAGATAGCGGCTACATCGTCATCCGTTACATTGGGAGTTGTCTGGATCATAATGAGCGAATAGTCTGTAACGCCTGTCAAACGGACAAACGTCTCATCTGAGGTGATCAGGGTGATTTTTCCGCCGGTGAGTCCGTCTCCGCTGAACGGGTCATATTTGAGCAGGCCAGCAATCGTAAGTTCCTCATTCCCTATGAAAATGGTATCTCCTATTTTCCAAGAGCTGTTCTGATCCCAGGTGGCAAGGGCATACCTGCTGTCGCCGTAGATCTTTGACAAATCGCTGCCCCATTGGAGGGCACCATCTTTTTGGAGCGCCTCCAGGTCGAAATTATCAAAGGAGACTAGGTCTACCGTGCCGGACAAAGTTGTGTCACCATTCAGCCCGGCAGGAACAGCAAAGCAGCTCCTGCGGCCGTAGACCTGTTTAACGCCTTCCATATTGCGGAGTGCCATTGCCAAACGGTTATCGATGGAATTTGCCCCATCGGTGCTTGAAATATCGATGTCGGAGGTTGCCGCTGACTGCGGCATCAGGTGGTTGACAAAATCAATCAAAACGGAAAAGCTCAAAAATAGAATGATACTCAGTGCAAAAGAACCTGTCATCAAAATCAGATTTTTCTTTGCAGATACCGCATGATGAATCCCCAGCGCCGTTTCAATCCGGAGGAACCTTGCATGGACGGGATGGCGCGATGCGCTGGATTTTTCCGGATTCCCAGAGACCGCCGCAACAGGGGACACCATTGCGGCGTGTTTTGCCGGCGCTCTCGACGCCAGCAGAACCGTAATTATGCCGACCAAAATCCCGCTGCCAATGCCAATCCCGCTGATATCAAACAGCGGGATGTTTGAGAATTCTTCCCCGACCACAAAACGCAAGGCCGCACACATCGCCCAGGAAGTGACGACACCGAGAATAAGGCCAATGGGAACCGCTGTTTTGCACCAGTTCAGGGCTTCTAGGCGCACAAAACGGATAATCTGCTGCTTACTCATGCCGATGCAGCGCATCATGCCAAAGAACTGTGTCCGCTGTGCCACGCTGGTGTTGATGCTGCTGGAGATCATGAGCACCCCAGCGGTTAGGACGAGTAGAAACATTCCCACTGCTGTCAGGAGGAGTGTCTGCCCCATTGCGCTGTCCATCAGGCCAGCAAGGGAAAAGCTGCCGTGTTTTTCTGCTAACCTTGTTTGTTCCATTTGAGCACCCATTTCTGCCATGCTGAAGATAGCCGTTACCATAAACACGGCAAAGATGATGCATAGCAGCGTCATTCGGTTTTGCCGCCGGTGGACCTTTGCGGAGATGGGGATTAAGCTTAAATAACTTCTCATTCCCGGCACCTCCCCCAATCGGTCACCACGCCGTCGGATACCTGTAAGATGCGGTCGGCGGTTTGGGCGATGCTTTGGCTGTGCGTAATCATCACAATGGTCTGTTCATACAGCCGGGAAGCTTCTTTTAGCAAGGCAATTACCTCGCTGGTGTTCTGCGTGTCCAGATTGCCGGTTGGCTCGTCGGCTAAGACCAGTGCTGGGCGGGCAATCAGTGCACGTCCAATTGCTACACGCTGTTGCTGGCCGCCAGAGAGCTGGCTGGGCAGATGGCAGCGGCGTTTCTGGAGGCCCAGCACGGTCAACAATTCCTCCAGATACTTTTTATTTGGTTTCTGGTAGTCAAGCAGCACCGGGAAGATGATGTTCTGCTCCACTGTTAACTCCGGGATCAGGTTGAAATTCTGAAAAATAAAACCGATATTCCGGCGGCGGAAAACGGTTAGATTACGCTCTTTCATCGAGAAAATATCTTTGCCGTCAATGATGACTTTTCCTGAAGTAGGGGTATCTAGTGCTCCGATCATGTTTAAGAGCGTACTCTTACCAGAACCAGATTCACCAACGACTGCGACGAATTCTCCTTTTGGAACGGAAAAGGTTGCCTGCTTCAGGGCATGAACGGTAGCTTCGCCTGTCCCGTATGTCTTGGAGATATTTTTTACTTCTAACAAGTCCATATCGTGTAACACCTCTTTCTGTTTTGTTATAGAAAGAGTAGCATACCAATCCTACTGCATGATGACAGGAATCCTACAATTTTGTAGGATTCAAAAAGTTGATTGTGAAGGTTGTCCCTATATTTAGCGCACTATTCACCTCGATAGTCCCTTTATGTTCCTCTATAATTGCTTTTGCCAGTGGCAACCCTAGCCCGATCCCTTGTTTGTCTTTTGAAAACCGGCTACGGTAAAACCGTTTGAAAATATGGGGAAGATCTTCCGGATGAATACCGCTACCGTTATCCTGCACAACAATTTGGACAATAGAGGCAAACGAACGCCATGTAATGCGAATGGTAGCGCCTTCTTTTGTGTGGTCAAAAGCATTTTTCACGATGTTGCTAATTGCTTCTATCAGCCAATTCTGGTCACAGAAAAGCGTGACATCCTCCTTTCCAGAGAAGATAAACGTTTTTCTTTCCTGCTCAGCCTGATAAGCAAAGTGCCTCCCAATGTATCCCATCATATCCGAAACGTTTTGAAATGATTTTTCAAATACGATGGTGCCCGCATCCAATTTGGTGATCTTTAAAAGATTTTGTACAAGATTTTCAATCCGGGCCAATTCCTGCTCGGAGAGCGAAGTGAACTCCTTTAGTTCCGGAATGTCATGAACTTCTTCGTGCATCAGCCCGTTGTAAATGTTGAGTGCGGCTAACGGGGTTTTGAGTTGATGGGATATGTCGGAGATCGTATCCCTCATAAAGGTTTTGGCGTGGCTTTCGTTCTCAGCGTGGGCGTTTAAGATCGTTACAAGAGAGTTAACCTCATGGAATAGCCTGTATAGCTCTCCTTCATCATCACAGGCAATGCGGGCGTTCCGGTTTCCGGCAATATATTCTTGAATTTGGGAAATAGCGTCTTTCATGATTTTGCTTTGACCTTGGAAATACCAATACAATGTAGAAAGAATGGTGGACGCCATGAAAACGGCAGCCAGTACGATATAAAGCGCCGTGTTTTCTATCCCCATATAAACAGGGATAATAGAAACGGAGGTGAAAGCTGTGATCGTCAGCACGACACACAGGAAAAGATGTTTGATTTTTCGATTGACCAGTATGTTCATTCTATAAGGCACCTCAATCCGCTACATTCCATTTATACCCCATACGGCGGACCGTCACAATTTTTTGTGGATCGGCAGGGATATCTTCAATTTTTGTACGAAGGCGACGGATATAAACCGTTAGGGTGTTACTATCAATATATTTCTCGTTACAATCCCAAAGGTTGCTTAAGATCTGTTCCGGAGAAAGGACGATATTGGAGTTTTCCATAAACAAGCATAGCAGCTTATATTCGCTGGCTGTCAGATCAAGTGGGACGCCGTCCTTGGTGACTTCCTGCTTGAGAAGCTGGATCTGAATGCCGTTCGATTTCAATTCTGTTTCGGATTGGTTGAAGTTTTCGCTCCGGCGAAGCAGTGCGTTTACTCTGGAAAGGAATACGGCCAACTTGAACGGTTTGGTTATATAATCATCGCCGCCAATATCAAGCCCCATGATAATATCGACTTCTTCGTCGGCGGCGGTTAGAAACATGATCGGAACTTTAGAGGATTGCCGGATTTTTCTGCACAGGTCAAATCCGGAACCATCAGGAAGCGTGACATCCAAAATTACTAGATCATATTTGCCGTTTGCCCATAATTGTCCGGCTTCAACGCTTGTTCGGGCAATTGTCAGCGCATATCCTTGCCTCTTGATTGCAAAGGACAAACCGTTGATTAGACTCAAATCATCCTCTACAAAGAAAATGTGCTTCATCTGTTTTCACCATCCCTACGGCTGTTAGTATCAACCTTTATCGATCGCTTTTGTGAATTTTGGGCTATCGGCCACATCATTTGGATTTTTATGGCGCGGCGAAGACGCTAGAGGAATAATGGTAGTTTATCCGCCTAGGGGGGCGTATCATACTTTCTTCTTTCAGCGTCATGTAATCCATAGTGAAGCCGCTAAGCTTTATTGTAATTCGTTTTCTTGAATAGTACAAGATCGTGCAGGTTACAGCAAAGGGAAATAAAATCTTTATCATTCGGAAGATAAAGGCAAGGGTAGTATTTTGCGATGCTACCCTTGCCTTTACTTTTGTCCAACCAAGCGTTTCGATCCGTATTTCTCTATGAAGAGTGATATTAAAAAAGCATTTATATTGAGGCTTACAAAATTTAAACAGATACACTGTTACCATAATATAGGATGAGCATTCAGGCCTGCCCAGGGGGTTAACCCTAATGATATGTTCAACCACGTATATCAGCTGGAACAGCAGCCAGTTGATTTCCTATAGAGTCCGGCGCAGAATTACATACGATTGCGGTACAGCAATACAGGGTGGGAGCGCGATGGAGTGGCGTTGTAAAGCCCGACAATGTTTCGGCAATATGGCGAGCTGACGTTCCAGGCCAACACCGATATTGTAGATGCTGGAGCTACTCTTCTCGGTGATGTCCAGAGAGATGCAGAAGCGTTTTTAAAATACGATATCTGCCCCACATGTAGTTCCTACGATAAAGATATCGAATGGATTGTTCATATTGTTGCCTTTCCTGTATAGATATGGTATGCTATGTTCATATCAATACAGGGGCGATAACGATGGAACTCCGTACTCTCCGTTACTTTTTAGCAGCGGCCCAAGAAGAAAATATGACGCACGCCGCGGATATCCTTCATGTAACACAGCCTACTTTGAGTCGGCAAATGATGGATTTAGAAAAAGAACTTGGAGCTACTTTGATGCTACGCGGGAAAAATGGTTTAACGCTTACCGACGATGGAATCTTTTTTCGGCAGCGGGCGGAAGAAATAGTGGAACTGGCTAACCGCCTAGAACAGGCGTTTGTAGAAAGGAACACCGATGTCAACGGTGTGATTGCTATAGGGGCTTCTGAGGCCGTAGGAAGTCAGTTGTTCGCCAAAATTATTAAAAACTTTTCCGACAAATATCCTCTCGTCCAATTTCATTTATACAATGAAACGGTGGACAATATCAAGGACCGATTGGACAAGGGCTTAGTAGATGTAGGCCTGTTGTTGGAGCCCATCGACATGGAAAAATATGATTTTGTTCGTCTTTCCCAAAAGGACACGTGGGGTATTCTTATGCGGGATGACCACCCCTTGGCAGAAAGAAGTTCTATTACCGCAGATGAGATTGTACAATATCCCCTGATGATTCCGCTGCGTGAAAAGATTCGGAGTGAAATTTTGAATTGGTTAAAGCGGGATGAGAAAGATCTGAAAATTCCGCTCTATTATACACTTCTTTCGAATGCCGCCTTGTTGGTGGAGGAGGGATTGGGTTGCGCATTCTGTATGGATGGAGCATTGGCAATTCGCAGTAGTCCGCACCTACGGTTTATCCCCATTCTTCCAGAACGTACGACACGCAGTGTTCTGGTTTGGAAGAAAAATCGTCTGTTCTCTCCAGCAACATCCCTGTTTATTCAGGAGATCAATATGCTCCGTGCAAGCTTAGAATAAAATTCAAGAAGGCTCTTCAAGCGGTTAGACGTTGGAGAGTCTTTTGTTTTGCCACAAACCATTTGGAAAATGTATTTATAAAGATAAACAATAAGTATTAGACATTGAAATGGGGCTGCTTTATAATAAAATCAAGAAATCAAAAAGAAAATCAAAACCACGGTACTATAAAATTTATTGCAGTGTAGATAAGGAGGCATCATCATGAAAAAAATACTTTCCTTCTTTTTGGTAGCTGCTATGATTCTTTCTCTGGTAGCTTGCAACACCACCGGCGAATCGGCTGTGAGCTCTTCGTCGCCATCAAGTAATAGCAGCTTAGAAGGCGAACAAAACGCAGTAGAAAGCAACCTTCCGGAAGAACCAAGTTCCGAGACCAGTACGGAAGGTTCCGTATCCGATGGAGGAGAAAGCAGTCATGTTTTGGTAGCCTATTTTTCCTGGGCGGATAACGCCATTTTGGCCGATGATGTGGACGCAGTTGCTTCTCCTAGCGTGATCCCACCTGGAAATGTCCAACAGCTGGCAGGCTGGGTGCAGGAAGAAACCGGGGGCGACCTGTTCTCTATCCGTGTGACAGATCCGTATCCCAGTGACTGGGATGATTGTTTGGCTCGTGCCAATCAGGAGAGAGGCGATGATGCCCGTCCGGAGTTGGTGGAAAATGTAGAAAACCTTGATCAGTATGATACCGTGTTCTTGGGGTATCCCAATTGGTGGTACGGCGTTCCCATGGCACTGCTCACTTTTTTGGAGCAGAATGATCTTTCTGGCAAACAAGTGTATCTCTTTTGTTCTCATGGAACAGGCGGTTTATCCAACAGTGTGAATATCATTACAGAAGCGGCGCCCGATGCCTCTATTTCGGACAATATTTTCGATTGCTATGAAGAAGATGCTTCTTCTTCACAGAACGATATTCAAAGCTGGGTAACAGAGCTTGGCTATTGAGGGAGGAGTCACGTATGAAAAAATTTTTATACAGTATATTTGTTGGGATGATGATACTCACCCTTTCTGCATGTGGGACAGGTGACGCAGGGCAGTCCGTAGAGTCTACACCAGAAACGCTTTCAGAAACGGGAACTTCTTCCGCAGTTTTAGAACAGTCTGAATCCAGCGAATCTCTTGAAGTATCATCTGTAGACGAGGTTTCTTCTGATATAGATATTGCAGAAGAACCGGAAAATACATTTCGGCAGATCTCCGTACAATTTGGAGAAAACACGGTCGTTTACGAGCTAAATGATGGGACAGCCGCCGATTCACTCTATGAGCAATTGCCTCTTACAATTGAGGTGGAAGATTACAGTACGGATGAAAAAATATTTTATCCGCCGCAGCCATTAGATACAAACAATTCCCCTTTGGCACAGTCCGGGGCAGGGACACTCGCTTATTATGAACCTTGGGGAGATATCGTATTTTTCTATGGGGATTACAATGAAAATCCGTCCTTATTTGAACTAGGACAGGCTGTTTCTGGAGGCGATTTGGTGAGCGGGATGTCAGGAACAATCACCATTGATATTATCGGTTAAGCCGTTCTAAAAATTCAATATGAAGAAAACAGGTCAGGAATGTGAAATAGGTTACTCCTTTGCTTTCTTTATGCACCGTTCATACTGTAGAAATAAAAACCGGTTACTAGTACCGGCTAGTGGTATCCATTGGGGAAGTGCCGATGGAACAAACCATACAAAAGCCGCCGCCCCAAGGTCGTCTGCCGGTGAGAGCGGCGCCATGGAACGTTCGCCGGCGAAACTCCGCTCCAATATAATGCACTACTGGAAAAGGGAAATGAAGTAAGGGGGACAGATAATGAAGATCGTTGTATTAGAGGGCAGTCCTAATAAAAAAGGCTCTACGCATATACTGGCGGATTGTTTCCGACAGGGAGCGGAAGAAGCAGGGCATACCGTAGAACTGCTAAATGTAGCCCACGCCGACATTCATCCATGCACGGGCTGCATCCACTGCGGATATGAAGGTCCTTGCGTACAAAAGGACGATGTAGGATCCATCCGCGAGAAAATTCTGGGGGCTGACATGATGGTGTTCGCTACCCCGTTGTACTATTATGGTATGTCCGCCCAGCTGAAAACCATGATCGACCGCTTCTGCGCTTTTAATAGCTCTATCCAGCGCAAACATATGAAATCCGCCTTGCTGGCCGTAGCATGGAACAGCGATGACTGGACCTTTGAAGCGCTGGAATCCCATTATAAAACCTTAGTACGGTATTTGAATCTGGAGGACGTAGGTATGGTGTTGGGTGCCGGCTGCGGGACCCCATCCATGACGCAGCATTCTAAGTTCCCACAGCAGGCGTACAATTTAGGAAACCGGCTGAAGTAAGCAGGAAACCAACATGTACCAGTGATTACACTGGAAGCAGCTCCGTCAAACAAAAGGCAGAAACAGCGGTTGGCGAAAGAGTTCATCAAAAGTGTTGCCAAGATCATGAAGATGCTGGAAGAGGCATTCTATGTTTTTCTGAAAGAAAACGCACTGATAATGTGGGCGCTGGCCGCAATTGGTTGAGCAATAAATGGTCTTCAGGAATGGGTGGGCAGGCAAACTGTTCCACCCATTCTCTGCTATTTCAGATAAAGGAGGATGTTCTAGTATGGGAACCGTTAAACTCAGCAACGGCGTGATAATGCCAATGGAAGGGTTTGGGGTCTTTCAAATTCCGGAGGAGGCCTGCGAACAGGCTGTGAAAGATGCGATTTCCATCGGGTACCGCCTGATTGACACAGCCAGTTCTTATCAAAACGAGGAAGCTGTGGGAAGGGCTATTCAAAGCTGCGGTATTCCCAGGGAAGAGCTGTTCATTACAACAAAAGCCTATATCCAGCAGATGGGCTATGAGAAAACCAAAGGAGCGTTTGAGGAATCATTGAACAAATTGGGCCTTACCTACTTGGATCTATATCTAGTTCATATGCCTTTCGGGGATTATTACGGTTCTTGGCGTGCCTTGGAAGAGTTGTATCAGGAGGGGAAAATTCGCGCCATTGGCGTTTGCAATTTTCTGCCAGACCGGTTGTTAGACCTATGCTACAATGCAAAAATACTGCCTCAGATCAACCAGATTGAACGTCATCCGCACTACCAACGGTCAGAGGAACTTTTTTTGATGAAGGGGCTCCAGGTGCAGCCTGAAGCTTGGGCTCCTTTTGCCGAGGGATTGAAGGGGATGTTTACTGAACCTGCATTGTTAGAGATTGCGCAAAAGCATGGAAAAACACCGGCACAAGTCATCCTGCGCTGGAACGTGCAACAGGGGGTCATTGTCATTCCCAAGTCCGTTCATAAGGAGCGTATGAAAGAAAATCTGGATATCTGGGATTTTATGCTGGACAGCGATGATATGGAAAAAATCGCTACACTTGATAAAGACTGTCCCTCGATGCTGGATACTCGGAAAATCAGCGAGGTCAAGCGGGTGTATGACTACTTGAATAACCCGGTGTTGACCAGTTTGTAATTTTATAAAGGAGAAATTCATCATGATGAACATCGAAGTAAATGGGAGAAATCTTCGGGTCAAGCTATACGAGAACAGTTCAGCAGAGGCTGTGAAAGAACTGCTGAAAAAAGGGCCTTTGACTATCCCAATGAAGGATTATGCAGGTATGGAGAAGTTTGGCAGCTTTGGAAGGCAGCTTCCCGCCAATGATGAACATATCACGACCGAGGCGGGCGATGTAATCTTATCCGAAG
The DNA here is from genome assembly GCF_015558525.1 of Anaeromassilibacillus sp. D41t1_190614_C2. Lineage (NCBI taxonomy): Bacteria > Bacillati > Bacillota > Clostridia > Eubacteriales > Acutalibacteraceae > Anaeromassilibacillus > Anaeromassilibacillus sp. D41t1_190614_C2. The sequence continues at coordinate 43,964 of NZ_JADMOD010000002.1, forward strand.
GCAACCTGTTAGTGATTTATTATGCGCCGAACACTTGGAAATTTACCCGGCTTGGTAAGGTGCAAAATTTGTCGGAGGCAGAACTGAGAAAAGCGTTGGGGAAGGGCAGTATCACTGCCACTTTAACTTTAAGTGACGAATCATGCCCTCCCCAGAAAGAAGTGCTACCATTATGAGAACTGCAACTTTAGGAAAAGAAAGCCCATTGACTGTTCGTGCAGTGGGGCTGGGCTGTATGGGAATGGTGTCGGCATATCCACCGATTCCTGAGAAAAAAGATATGATCCGGTTTGTACGTGAGGCATTTGAAAAGGGCGAAACCTTTTTCGATACAGCGGAGGTATATGGCCCATATACCAGCGAGGAAATTCTGGGAGAAGCTCTGCGCGAAGTTCGAGACCATGTGCAAATTGCAACTAAGTTTGGATTTGATATCAAAAACGGTGTCTCCGTTGGATTGGACAGCCGCCCGGAGACGATTCGGAAGGCAGTGGAGGGTTCTCTCCGCCGATTGAAAACCGACCATATTGATCTGCTTTATCAACACCGCGCTGACCCCAAAGTCCCGGTGGAGGTGGTAGTGGAAACAATTTCCCGTCTGATGGAAGAAGGAAAAGTTTTGCATTGGGGCATGAGTGAAGTTTCCATCCGCACCATTCGGAAGGCCCATACGATGCTGCCGCTCACAGCCATTCAAAATGAGTATTCTATATGGTATCGGGATGTGGAAACGGAATTGCTTTCCGTATTAGAAGAATTGGGGATTGGCCTTGTGTGCTTCTGTCCCTTGGGGCGTGGATATCTAACAGGCAATTTGAAGCAATCCAATTTTACATCGAAGGACGTCCGCATCGGGATGCCCCGGTTTTCCAGCGAGGCAGCATTGAAAGCGAATCAGGGATTGTTAACCCTATTACAGCAGCAGGCAGAAAAGAAAGGCTGTACCATGGCGCAACTAGCCTTGGCATGGATTCTTTCTCGGCGCCCTTGGATTGTTCCTATTCCTGGAACGACGAAGTTAAGCCGGCTGGAGGAAAACATCGGTGCCGCTAACGTAGAATTTGAACCGCAGGAATTGGATGAATTAAATTCAAAACTTGACCAAATCCAAATCTATGGGGAACGGTATAATGCACAGCAAGAAAGTTTGGTAGAACGATAAGCAAAGAAACTAAGGTTTAAAACAGGAATACAGGCTTGCTTTTGAGGAAGAAGGGATGTGTTCCTGTTTTTTGCTTTATCTATTCAAAAAAAATATTGATAAAGATAAACAATAAGTATTTTACATAGAATGGGATTCCGGCTATACTTATTCATAGAACGATAAAGGTGCAATCTGCAAAGGAGTCAACAGCATGACCGAGTTTAAAAAGAAACAAAATGGTGAAATTTACGACGCCCGGAATCTGGAACTGAGATCCCAGCAAAACCGAGCCAAAAATTTGGCGCGGAAGTTTAATGATCTTCCGGCTGAAGATATGGAAGGAAGGATTCAGACAATATCAGAATTATTCGGAAGCTGTGGCAAAAACGTCAGGGTGAACCAGCCAATTTATGTGGACTACGGATATAACATCCATTTGGGAAACAACAGCTTTATTAATATGAACTGCACAGTGCTGGATACGGCTCCAGTTGTCATTGGAGAATGTACATTGCTTGGCCCGGATGTGAAAATCTATACTGCGGTCCATGCCTTGAATGGAGCCGAGCGGTTTTGGAGAGAACCGGGTGGGGTAGCGGCAGTCAAGACACAAGCGCTACCGGTTCACATTGGCAGCTACACATGGATCGGCGGTGGAAGCGTTATTCTGCCGGGCGTCACGATTGGGGACAATGTAGTTGTCGGCGCCGGCAGCGTGGTAACGGAATCCATCCCGGACAATGCCATTGCCTGCGGAAATCCATGTAAGGTTAAAAAATGGAACCTACCTCTTAAACAATCTGTCAAACAAGACAGCAACACAGCTGCTCTTTAGTAGAATATGAAAGGAATGGTCGAAATGAAAAAAGTACTATCTCTTGTGTTATCCATAGTATGGCTGTTTTCTCTCGCCGCATGTAGCGGAGGAACTCCATCTTCCAGTGCAAATAAGAGTTCCCAATCGCCGGTTAGTTCTTCCCAACAAACTTCTGAGCCGTCTTCTGAACCTTCGGACATGCCAACTGAGCCAGCGCCATCTTCTGAGACGGCAGAACCTACAGATGAAGCCCCTGCTGGAGGCACTTTGGTGGCTTACTTTTCATGGTCCGGAAATACGGAGCAGATGGCCCAGATGATTCAGGCAGAGACAGGCGGCGATTTATTTGAAATCGAACCGGCCACCCCGTACACTGACGACTATAACACTCTTTTGGATGTTGCACAGGAGGAACAGGATAACGATGCCCGCCCAGAATTGGCCTCTCAGGTGGAAAATTGGGACAGTTATGATGTAGTATTTGTGGGATATCCTAAAATGGAGCAAGGTTTTCTTAGTGTATAGTGTGTATAGCGTTTTAAATATGAGGTAAAAAACTACGCTATACACAAATTAAAGAACATACTGTGTATAGCGATGATATAGATAAAGAGTGAAAGTCAACTCTAAATATGAAAAAGATATTGTTGGATGTGTTGCTATCCTCCGACAGAAAGAGATTTCCACTAGGATATTCAGATATCGGTGTAACGCTGAATACCTATATGTATCTGAGAGTAGAAGATGTTGCGGATGAATTGTAGCCAGCAAAGAAGGAAAAGTTCAAAGGAGAGAATCCTGTTTCTCAGAAAATATTCCGGGCAATTTAATATAGAAAGAACAAATTGGTGCTCCGCTAGAGTAGGGATATAAAGTACTTTAGTGGAGCTTTTTATGCGATTAGATAAAAGTATGTAGTGGAGATGTGATTTTCTTGTTATAATAAAACTTACAGAGTTTTTACTACGAAATTTAGTTTTTGTAGAGGACGGAGGCATATATGGCAAAGAGAAAAGTAGCTAGAAATTCATTGAAGGGCTATAATTATCAAAATTATATATTTACTCTTTTCTTGGCAAAGATGGATACAGAACGCCATATTATAAAAATTGAGTCAGAAGCGCTTGATACGAAACAGTTTGATGACATTTATATTGAAATGGATGATGGAATCGCTTATCGTATTCAGGCGAAAAATTATGCAGGGACTAAAAGTGATGATATTGTTATATCAGAACATATTGTAAAAATAAAAACAAATGAAAATCAGTACAATAGAGAGGATAATAATGTGATGATTATTAATACAGACCAGATTGTTACTGATACAAATTTTATGGGGTTACCTGCGATTAATAAAGATGGAATCATTATAATTCCGTTAACTGAAGAGCAAGTTACGGAATATTTGGATGATTATTATCAAACGGAAGAAAGAGAACTTCAGATAATTCAAAAGGGAATTGAGTTCACTTGTGCAGAAAAATTTACTGTGGGAATACTTGACCTTCCAGCGTTAATTACGTTATCAACAGATTTGCAGCATCAGACGATTGTTTTGCGCAAAGTGCCAGAATGTATCGAACCCGGTATTACATTTTATACAGGAAAGCCGGGAGTTGGGAAAAGCCATTTTGTAGATGAATTAAAAAATATTTTTCAAGATTCTATTGTGTATAGATTTTGGATTGGTCCACAGGATGAGCAACTGAGAAGAAGATTACAATTTGACAAATTTTTGACGGAGCTGGGACTATTAGTTTTTAAGACACCAAGGAGTTTCACTGTCGATGAACTTGTTACAAAAATGGTCAATGATGATCAGATTATCATTATTGATGGTTTGGATCATGTGGAGAATTATAATCTTTTGGAATTGAAAAAATATATAGATTTTATTAACAGATTAATAAATGCACAAGTACGAGTTGTAGTACTTTCTCGTCCTTTAAAAACAGAAGTAGAATGGAAGAAGACAGAATTACTTAACTGGAATTCTGATGAAACAAGGCTATATCTTGCAATGGCACATGATATAACAGACTACACAGTGCAGAAGCATATACTGAAAGTTGCTGAAGGTTATCCAATCATCACATATTTTTTAGCTGAACATTATAAGAAGAATGGAAAAATAAATTTAGATCAGCCGGTTGATAGTCTGAATCAGTACTATGATAATCTTCTGGAAAATGTAGACACAAAGTCATTATTGTGCATATTTGCAGCTAATAATAGCTTTTTTACATGGAATGAGCTTTCTGATTTTTTATCCGAAAGCGGTTTTTATGACGTGTTAAAAGAATTTGTTTTATCTCATCAATATTTATTTGAGATAGTAGAAAACAGAATTTCTCTTCTACATGATAGCTTAAATACATATTTGCGGGAATTGCTGCCTTCATTTAAGAAGCAACGGGATAATGTCTTGAATTTCGTAAAATCTAGTCTTGCAGATGGAAAGTTTGAATATATGGCAAGGCTTGCATCTTTTGATTTAGACGATGAGTTTTTAGATAGCCTCCTTGTAAAATACAGTGACTTTGAAACTTTCAAACATTTATTGGGTTCGACCTTAGACTATAATTCTATTACAAGTTTTTATAATCAATTGCAGCGAATATTAAAAACTCGAGAGAATTGTTTAGATATTTATCAATACTATTCTTTTTCCCTAATATATCAAGTAGCTACTCGAAATGATTTAATAGGGTGTGATGGATTAATTTATCAAATACTATATTATCTTCATGAGCACGATTCAATCGAGAACCAGATTTTTAGTTCAGGAATAATGTGGAATTTATACCTTGCCTGTAAACAGGAAGAAGATATAACCAAGAGATATATAAAATCTAAAAATTATAGTGAAGGCCAGTTTTATGAACTGATCCGGGCTGTAAATGATGAAATTACATTTTATGATCGGTTAGAAAAGAAAATATCATTTGAGGAAATTGAAGGAACATTACAAAATGCTGGGACTAATACTCAAGAGAAGGCAGATTTGCTTGAAGAATATTTGATTAGTACATGGATTCATGGAGATTCTAAGGAAGTGTTCCATGACTTGTTTTTAGAATATCTCAAAACAGAAGAAAAAACACTTTTCCGTACAGCTTTCAAAAAATATGGCTTAGATGATTTTGAGGCTGAGTTTGTCCCTCATCGAGCTAAAATTAGGCTTCATGAATTAGGATTCTTTGGAGATGAGAACTTATATCGTGGAATGACTTTGATGGAGAAAATAAAGGAATGCGCACCTGAGGGGTCATTTACAGTGGTTCCAGTCGCATTATCAGTAGTTCGTTTGGCAAATTATGAAAATAGAGAAATAGATATTTATTCTGTAAACTATGCTTGGACAATGTATGGACAGCGAAAAGATTACAGTGTTTATACTATAGAGGATGCCTTGATTATTTTTGAAGAAAAAGGGTTAATTGAAGAAACAGAATCTGTTGAACTGATTTGCAAATTGATGTCACAATCAGAAAAGGGGATTCGCCATTTGATTAGTTCGTATATTAACAAGAAAGGTCCGGAGTGTACAAAAAGATTAATACAGGCAGGATACTTTAGAGACAATTCCTTCAAGGCAGATATTTTTGATCTATTACCAGAAAATATTAATTGTTTTTCTAAGCAGTACCTGAAATCGAGAATCGATGATATGCTATATTTTAGTAGGTATTCCAAAACTGTTGAAGGAAGAGATATTTGCTATGTGTTGGAATCCAATTATTGTGATATGGTATTAGATGCTTTGAAATATTATGAATACAGTATATTTGGAAATATAGAAGATATAATTGCGCAAAAACTTATAGATCGAGGAATAAAATATTTTGATAAGAAGAAAAAAGAAGAAAAAGAGTATGTTCCATTTGATGGTGGATATATTCATGAGGAGGACATTGAATATATAAAAGAAAATGGTATATCAGCATTTGAAATAGCACGATATGCTGACGGATGGTATTCATGTCTTCCATTTCCTGAGATATATCAGCTATACGGAGAAGAAATGAAACAGGATTTCCTTTGTATACTCCATAAGTCTATGTTTGCCCGGGTTATTGACAAAGAGTATATTGGAAACTGGTCCATGCTACTTGGGAATATTCCACGATTTCTCGTGGCCTGTGGTATTGAGGTGGATTGGGCTAGGTTATTTGAAATATTCAGTCAGTTTATGGATGTGTCTTTGATATATTTACCTTGCCAAGGATGTGAATCAACTTAATAATATATCAAAGAGAGAATTAAGAATGATGCAAATAGGATGAAAGATATTGCTTTAGAGTGAATGGTGGACAATATAGAGTTTCTTGATAGTAATTATCCAGATGCGATACGGATAAATACAAATAAGTGTGATATTGACTATATTGTTGATGAGATAATTGAAATAATTGAGTCAAAAGAAAATTAAGTTTACTTAGAGCTGGAAATGATTTTCCCATATAAATACCAACAAGCGAACTTAAAGGCGACCGGTTATGTTCTTCGCAACAGCGAAAGCGTAGCCGGTCTTTTCTGTTCGAACAGATATCAATAGTTTAAAAACCGATGGTTCGAAAGAGTCAGGAGGAATCGAATGAAAAATGAAATTCAAGATAACCAGACGACAGAAACCATAAATTTCCCATATGGCTGGAATAAGGGAGATACTTGCATACTGATTACGAATAAAGCGAAAAAGAGCACTTGTGAATATATCATAGAAAGTTATGATGGAAAGTATTTTGGTGTCCGCAGCCATACAGGGTTATATCACAGAGTATCTCCATGGAGGATGTTCCGTACGCGGGAGGATGCGGTAGAATCGTTGACAAGCCAGAGGTATGGTGGGATGTCTCTTCAGTAGAATGGAAGAAATGACAGAAAAAATTCAAATAACCTCTGAAGAGGATGTTTTAGTATACGAAGATAGGGTAGAGAGGGTGAGGTGTGAAATGTTCCAGATGGTTCTAATAAACAGAGTAATGGAACGCAGAGAACTGGAGCTTCCGGCATCCGGCGATGAAATCCGGGAGGTTTATGATCAGCTGAAAGGGAAGAAAGGAGCCAGGAGGATTGAGATCGCGGAACTTAAGACCTCCATTCCTGAATTGAACGAATGTCTGCAGGGGAGCAATGTAAACCGGAGAACATTATCAGAGCTGGATTTTCTGGCACGGAGAGTGCAGCAGATGACGGAACGAGAGCGGGAAATATTTAAGACCGCGGCAGGATTTTCGAGGGAGCTATCCCTAGCATATCTGATTAACCTTTCCTATAACCTGGGTTGCTACTCTTTTTATTCGGATGTTTTCACAGAAGGGGAACTTGGGAAATACCTTGCCCAGAATGGATACGAAGGGATGTCAGATGGATGTGAAAGACCTGTGGAATGGATCGGGGAACAGTATCATCAGGCACATATGGGGAAGTTTACCAAACACGGTTATGTTGTAAAGAATGAGAAAGCAATAATCCCTTTGTATGATGGGAAAAATTTCCCGGATCTTTACGCTGTTTTGCCGGATTCGACCGGCTCCATGTTAGAACTGCATTTTTCAAGAGCTGGAAATGTGTATGGGTTACATCTTCCGGTGAAAGAATTGCAAATAAGCTGTCTGGAACATTTCCTTGGGGTAAATTGCCTGGATTCCTGGCCTTTTTATTATGCAAAAGAGAAGTTCCCAGGATTGAGAAAATACCTGCCATGCCGGATTACCATTCGGGAGTTAAATCGTTTTGTGGAAGCTGCTGCTCCATGGCTGGAGAAGGAGCCTCAAAAAGCAGACCTGATGTTCGCAGCTTTGGAAGCGGAAATGCCATTGGACATTCAACAGGCGATTCATATAGCAGAAAATCTGGATTCCTATCAATTCCTTCAAAGAATGGGCAAAGGTACCGTTAAGACTTCGCTGGGGATTTTGAAAAGTAAAAACCATGAGTTTCCTGCGCTCTCTGACGAACTTAGAACCATACGCTTATTTAGCCCTTTGTCTGCCCATTGCTATGGAAAATATCGATTCAATGGAAAAACAGAGTATGAAGAATGCCCGGTAAGATGGGATGGATACAGCCTGGTCAGTTATCAGGAAACAATCCGAAAGGCGCTCAACAAGGAATGCAAGTGGCTGGGAAAGAGCGGGTTAGCAGAATTTTTAAATAACGCGCTGTTAAAACGAAAAATAGCCTACATGATGCCGGGGGTAGAGGAATGGAATCGGAGACTTTGGGGCGTCCTGGAGGTGAAAAGCTATGGCGCATTGTCCGAAAGGGAATTGCAGGAGGTGATAGAAGAATGGAAAGGACAGTGCAGCGATGGCTTCGGGGAGGGCTTCAGCCAAAGAGAAATCCGGATCCAGGAAGGGATACTGTATGTCCATTTTTGCGGCAGCCTCTGGAACTTTGAGGTCCAGACAGAACAGCAGCTGAAGGGGAAGCTAGAAAAAAGCCAAGGGATACAATGGGGAAGTTTACAATAAGGGGGTGATTTTATTGGATAACGAGTAGACGGATCACGTGGTTGGATGACAGGGGAATGCCCCTGTATTTTTTTGCAAAAATTCAGAAAAAGGAGGCAGGGTTCCGGCCGGGAAAAGATATCTGACTCTATTTTGTGTGGATTTAGAGCAAAAGGCAATCGAAAGAATACAGATGGCTTCCGAGATGTCCCTGAGGATTTATGGAGAGCCACTGGTGATTACAGACAGCGGGGGTAAGGACAGCCTGGTCTACAGGGAAATTGCAAGACGGGCGGGAATCCCATATGAGGTGGTGCATAACCTGACCACAGCAGATGCGCCGGAAACCGTATATTATGTGCGGGATACCTTCAAGCGACTGGAAGAACAGGGAATCCGTTGCTGGTTTCATAAGCCAATATATAAAGGAAAACCAGTCACAATGTGGTCTTTAATTCCGCAAAAGAAATTTCCGCCCACACGACTGCAGCGATATTGCTGTCAGGTCCTGAAAGAGGAATCGTTAAAAGACCGGTTTATTACGACGGGTGTCCGATGGGCGGAGAGCCTGAAGCGGAAAAATAACCGTGGAATTTTTGAAAATTTTACTACGGACAAATCAAAGAAAATCATTCTGAACAATGATAATGATGAGAAACGGATGCTGTTTGAAGCATGTACCATAAAGGGGAAGCGAATCTGTAATCCAATCATTGACTGGCAGGACCGGGATGTGTGGGATTATATCCGTAGTGAGCGTTTGCCATTCAATCCTCTTTATGAGAACGGATTTTTTCGGGTAGGGTGCCTGGGATGTCCGATGGCGGGGAAACGCCGGTACCGGGAGTTCCGGCTTTATCCGACCTATAAACGGGCGTACTTTCGCGCCTTTGAAAAGATGCTGGAAATCATTCGAAAGGAACAGATCCCAACCGGCTGGAAAGATGCACAGGCAGTCTTTGACTGGTGGATGGAGGAAGAGACGCCAGAGGGCCAAATGCAGCTGTTTGATTTTGACAGTTGGAAAAAAGAGAATCCGGACATTTTAACATGAAAGACAGATAGCCAGTTTTATTCTTCGTATGCGGGGAATCTAACTGGCTTTTTATGTTTTACCAGGCAAATGGAAAGGGGGAATTCGATATGGCCATACGATTTATGAGTGGAACTCCAGATGAAGAACTGGAGATTATAATGCAGAGAGTGCCAGGTTTTCAGCCCCGCAGGAGCGGGATGATCGTAAGCAGATTGGGATATAACGCACGGGATTGTGACTGCAGCCTATGTGAATATGCAGATAAAAAGGAAAATGCCTGTAAAGTACTAGGAGGGCGTGTCTGCCTCCGTGAACGGATTGTAGCCGGATGTGTGCCCTTTTCTGAGCTGTTGGAACTTCTTATCGATGAGGTGGACGTGAAGCCATTTGTGGCCCGCGTGACGCGGCTGTCGGGAGAGATACCGCCCTTCTTTTTCCTTACCGGACATCGAGAGCGGTTTGACAGCCTATGGTGCAGGCATAGCCGTGTAGCAGATGAAGATGCGATGTGTGCGGCACTGTATCTTTTATCAGCAGACCGCTTCCTGTGGGGGAAGTCAGTCGCGGCAATTCAGCCGGATATTATCCGGTTTAAGGAGATCCAGATTCACGGTGTGGATTTGGGTGGTTATGTCCTCTTTCATACTGCCAAGGATCTCTACCGAGGGACCAAGCATATCAGCCTGTCGGAACTGACGGATCCGGAACTGGTCAGTGATGAAACGTTCCGTCTGGTTATTGCCTCATTTCTGATCCGCCGTCATGGGGCCGGCGTGTTAGAGGCAGAAGGGAGCTGCAGATGAGAAATAAAGAACAGCAGGCGGTATTTGAATTAAAGCTATTCCTGTCCTATGAATTTAAATGTTCTGGCTACCGCTGCAGTGAAACGATTTCTTTGCCTGCCACAGAAGAACAGTTGGAAGAGGTCCGGAAGTCTATGGAAGTAGATCAACTGGAACAGTGCCATATTATCAGCCTGGTTAGTATAAAACCAGATTTGGTGGATTATCTTCCGCAGAATCATGAACTGAAGGGACTCAATGCGTTTGCCAAAATACTGGTGGATCAGGATATGGTTTCATCCGAAGAAAAGATGGAAAAATTGATGGCTGCTTTGGAAGCAGAGATGCCGGATGACATGGAGGCTGCTTTGGAAATCGCAGGACATCTGGAACAGTATGAGATCCTGCCGGATCATCTTCAATCCCCAAAGGAGTATGCGGCATTTGTATAGCCGTTCTTTTTTGTTGCCCACAGCGGGATCTGCGGTGCCGCGGTCCGCCGCTTGTCCTTCGTTTTCGCGCAATTCGAGAATGAAGGAGGACAAGCTATGGCAAAGCCATACAGGCTTCCGGACTTTAAGAAGATATATCCGGAAGCCAGCGAGGAAGTCATCTCTGTATTAAAAATCACAGAAAGAAAAATGCAGTATCAGGAGTATGACCTAAAAGCAGAGCAGACCATTATAGATGAAGAAAAGCAGACAGTGACGGTTATTCCAAGCAGGGAAGATTCCTATGAAAGACTGAAAGAAGCAGCGGTACAATTTACGTCCCAAGTACCTGGACCGGAAGAACTGGTTATACGGAAACTTGAAGAGGAACAACTGCATAGAGCGGTTTCCTGTTTATCTGATGATGACCAGTATCTGATCCTCCAGCTCTATTTTGAGGAACGGACGGAGCGGTGGCTGGCGGCAGAACTGGGGTGTTCCCAGAATGCTGTCAACAAGCGGAGACAGCAGATTTTAAAGAAGCTACGTCGTATGCTAGAAAATTTTTAAAAAATTTGCTTCTTTGGGTTGTCAAATGTCTCTGCCAACGTGGAAGTAAGTGAGAGGACTCATTGCTCTCATCTGTTCCTTGAAAAATACCGCCACAGCGGTCATATCCGGAAACACAGATACCTTAGCTGTTCAGCCCCAAAGGGGGGAGCATCGCGGAGGATACGCCAAGACCACCTGCAGGTAGTCAGAGTACCTGTCAACAAGATCGCATCAAAGGTGCAGAGCGACGACTATCCATCCCAAAGCAGCCCTGGCCGGCTGCCTGCCATGACCTGAACAGCCTATAATGATACTTCCGTCCAGTCACAGCCCCGCAGGAAGCGGGATCACGCAATGAGGGCGGCTCGGAGAGATCCTCGGAGGGGAAAAATCCCATGACGGCCTGAAGCCAAGGCCGGTCTGTGTTTACTGCCCGTGGATGTACAACGTGCATCCGGCTCCGGGAAGTAGTGTCGAATAGGAGCCACGCGAAGCGAAGAACAAGTAAGTTTTTCATATTAGAAACTACAGCGGCAGGTGTCCATACATGGAAGCAGATATTTTGATACAGTCCAATGCCGCCTGCCGCTGTCCTTGTGATATGAAAACGGAAGGGAGGTTTTGATGTGGGAATTAAGAAAGGCGATATTTACTATGCGGATCTGACACCGGTTGTAGGTTCCGAGCAAGGCGGTGTGCGTCCTGTGCTGATCATTCAGAACAATATGGGCAATCAGTTCAGTCCTACCGTGATTGCGGCGGCAATCACCAGCCGTAAAGGAAAGCGTGCGCTCCCCACCCATATCCGGTTAGGGGATGAGCTGCAGGGACTGCATGGCAATTCCATGGTCCTGCTGGAGCAGATACGGACCATAGACCGAGCAAGGCTGAAAGAATACATAGGCCGGTTGAATGCCAATACCATGCATGAGATTGACCATGCCATTGCGGTCAGCTTCGGGCTTGATGGCATTCTGGGACAGCATTCGGTTTTCGGTGATGAAGCAGAGAAACAGGAGGGCTGAAATGGAGAAGGTGAAACAGGCGTGGATTTACTGTGCCATCGATGCACCGGAAGATACCCACGGTGTGCTGAAGGGACAGTTTCGGCAGCTTTGTGACTATGCGGAACAGATGGTGGTTGAAACGGCAGGAAGCTCCAGCGACTGCGGCGGCAGGCCGCTTCCGGAACGGCAGGGATTTCGCCATTTTATAGAGGCAGTTAAAGAAAGAAAAGCAAATATCCTGCTGGTTGTGAACCGGCATTCCTTGGCCCGTTCTTCTATGCAGCTGGCACAGCTGCAGGCTATGACAGAGTCTTTGAACGTGGAGATATGGTCGCCTCAGGAGGGCAGGATATTTTGAGACACGATCAGAAAAAGAAAAGAGGCTAAGGATATGACGCCAGAGTGCAGAAAAATGATTCATGACATTATGGATTCTGAAAGTATGGGCTATGCTTATGTATATCCCCTGGATGGCAGCCCCAGACAGGAATACCTGATTTCCCTGTCACCTGAGAATATGGCAAATTTTATCGGGAAACAGGGATATGAGGCAGAAAAAATCATAATTACAGATGTGCTGGACCGTCTGGTGGTAAATACCAGTATGGTCTTTCTGGACACTTGCCCAGATCAGGAACTGTGCAGGAAGATAATCGGTTATCTGGCCCCTATTCAGATGGGAGAAAAAGAAGCCGGGAACATCCTTGCAGTAGACCGGGATACTGCAGATGAGTACTTCTATGAGGAAGATCAGATGGTGACAATGGCAGAAATGGGGATGTGACAGATTCCTGAAATACGGAGGATATGGCATGGGATGGATATTGGGAATAATAGCTTTGTTGCTGGTGGCGGCAGGTTTTATTGGTCTGGCAGCGGTAGCGTTCCGTATCGCAGGGAGCTATCAGGCAGAGTGAAAGCCTTTGTTGGTAGTGCTTGCGTATAGGGAATGGGAACGGCGTTTTTTCGGTAGTCTTTGTGAATAGCTATACAGGCGGCTACACGGTATACTGTGTATAGCGTTAGAGGAAAGGAGGCGGAGCAGATGCGTAAATACGCAGTGGATACTTTGACAGATGGTAGAGTAAAATACTTTTTTATTAGGGACTGCGAGACAATACCAACAATATTTGCCCACTAAGGAATTCACTTATTCCAAGAATCAGCGGCTGGGTCCATCTCCTAATGAATTTTATGTTGGGGATGCTTCCAGCCGCACAGGTGGCTGGTACTGCTTTGAAAGCCCCATCATTGAAGCTGGAAATGCCTGGATACAAGCAAACGGCGGGGGAGGCAGGATGTTGTCGCTGACAGGCATATCCCAAAGCGAGTTGGACCAGTATGCGCGGGACAAGACGCCAGTCGCCGTCTGGGTGACAATGGATTATATGCCTCCTGTTTACACGGATTCTTTCAGCTGGATACTGCCAAGCGGAGAACGGTACATTCCCTACAACAACCTGCATTGCGTCGTCTTGGCGGGGGAAGAAGGCGAGCAGTACCGGATTGCCGACCCGATGAATGGTTGGCAGTTGGTTGACAAAGATGTATTCTGGAGCAGCTTTGATGCCATGGGTTTACGGGCGGTGACAGTTGGGACAGAACCTTTTCATAATGCGAATCTTTGCAGAATCCATCATGTCGGAAGTCTATGAAGAAACTGGCTGCTAGATAAAAAATCCTGTCTCACGGATGTGAAATCAAGTAGTTCCAGATGGAAAATAGTGCGGGATATGTCTTTCTAATTATGGATCACGATATGGTGGCCATGATGGCAAGCGCGAATTTCTACGATTTACCTGACCATGAAGACAGGTCATATAGAGGAGGGAAGGCACAGATGGAAGTCCTTAGACGGGAATGGATCTATATTTGGTATTACTTTACTGTCCAGTTGGAGCAGATCTTCGGATGGTGGGTACTGGGAATGGTGATTGGTTCAGCCATTTCCGTTTTTGCCAAAGACTATATTCATCGTGCTTTTCGCTCACTTCATGGCAAGAAACTGGGATTTTTAGGGATTATAGCAGCCAGTGCATTGGGCGTTGCGTCTCCGCTGTGTATGTACGGCACAATCCCTATTGCCGCATCTTTTTCCCGAGGAGGCATGAAAGACAGTTGGTTAGCTGCGTTTATGATGTCCTCCATCCTGCTGAACCCGCAACTCATCATTTACAGTGCGGCACTAGGTGGAACGGTCTTAGCTGTGCGTATTGTTTCCTGCTTTCTCTGCGGTATTACTGCCGGGTGGCTCCTTCATTTTTTTTACAGGGATAAGCCCTTTTTTAACTTTTCTGGATTTGACGAACCGAAAAGCCGGGATACCGATCCAAATCTTTTGATTCGATATCTAAAAAATCTTTGGCGCAATATAAGATCCACTGGGCCTTATTTTTTCATCGGCGTGCTGCTTTCCGCTCTCTTTCAGAGATATGTTCCTGCGGAAACGATGACAATCCTGTTCGGCAAAAACGAAGCACTAGGCGTCCTGATGGCTGCCACCATCGGGGTCCCGCTCTATGCCTGTGGCGGTGGAACCATCCCTTTGCTACAGCAATGGCTGTGGGATGGTATGAGCGTGGGAAGCGCGGCTTCCTTCATGCTCACCGGGCCTTCCACTAAGATCACCAATTTAGGCGCTTTGAAAATTGTTTTAGGGATGAAGCGGTTTCTGTTGTACTTGGCCTATGTGATGGTATTTTCATTCATTACAGGACTGGTTGTAAATCTAATCGTATAAAATTGCCTTGTTACAAAATTGAATCTTAGCGGGAAGGGAAAATAACAATGAGACGATGGATATCTGGTGTGTTAACAGTGATGACGCTTGTGTTGTCGGGCTGTGCTACAGAGATAGAGCCAGTAGAAACCTCTCTTTTTGCGATGAATACATACATGACTTTTACAGTATACGGTGAAAACGCCCAAGATGCTTTAGACGAATCCGTGGAATTGATTCAAACTATGGAGTCCCGCTGGGCCGTTACCGATGATGAAAGTGAAATTTATAGGGCGAATCACAGCGATGGGCGACCGATTTCTGTGAGTGAGGAAACAGCAGCGCTAATTTCTTTTGCGCTAGATATGGCAGAAAAAACAGAGAGCGCATTGGATCCAACCATCTATCCCGTTTTATCGGCATGGGGATTTACTACAGATAGCAAACAGGTTCCCTCTCAAGAGCAGATTGACGCCTTGCTGGAGCGAGTGGACTATAGCGAAATTCAACTGGACGGAACAACCTTGACAATGCCGAAAGGGATGCAGTTGGATTTGGGAGCAGTAGGAAAAGGCTATACTGCGGACTTAGTGGCAGAAGTGCTTCAAACACATGGGGTTCAGTCTGCGCTTATTAATCTTGGCGGGAATATCCAGGCGGTTGGCCCCCGGCCTGATGGCAGCGACTGGCGCATCGGCATTCGTGCCCCTTGGGGGGAAGACAACTTGGGCGTGTTAGAAATCAGTGACGCAGCAGTGGTAACATCCGGTGGCTATGAAAACTATTTTGAAGATAAGGACGGGAATATTTACTGGCACATTCTCGATCCATCTACTGGTTATCCTGCAAACAGTGGTCTGCAGGCTGTTACCATTATTGGAGAAGAGGGCAGGCTGTGCGATGCGCTCTCTACAGCTCTGTTTGTTATGGGGACGGAACAAGCGGAAGCTTATTGGCGAGAAAATGGCGGGTTTGATATGCTGCTGGTCACCGATGAAAACGAGATTCTTTTGACGGAGGGGATCGCAGACAAATTTACTTTGAGCGATGGACGAAAAGAACCTGTTCAGGTATTGGTATCATGAAGAAAAGAGACCGTTTATCTTGGCTGGAAACCCTTGACAGACTGGCATCCTTAATAGCGCCCTGGCGTTACGGCAACCCGATAGGGGAAATCCCGTTTCGTAAACTGCCCGGCAGAACTCCACAGGAAGGCCGGGTTCCAAAAAATCCAGTGTAGCTAATTTCCCATATTGTCACCATCTCCTAACGATCGCTAAATACTGGTACAAATTCGGGCTGATCATCATCCAAGCGGGAGAATCCTTTTTACACCAGTCTCCAGTCCTGGCTTTCCGTCTGCAATTCCACCATACGGGCATAAAGACCATTTTTCTTCTGCAACTCTTTAGGCGCTCCTTCTTCTGCCACAGTGCCTTGTGAGAGTACCACGATCTTGTCTGCGCCTGCCACTGTGCGCATCCTGTGAGCAATCACCAGCACAGTCTTATCCGCAATCAGACGGGATAATGCCGCTTGAATCAAAGTTTCATTTTCTACATCCAGGGAAGCGGTTGCCTCATCCAAAAGAATAATCGGAGCATTTTTCAGAAAAGCTCGGGCGATGGAAATGCGCTGCCGTTCTCCACCGGAAAGTTCACAGCCGTTTTCCCCGATATTGGTGTTCCACCCATCAGGCAGTTTTTCTGCAAATTCGTCCACGTTGGCCAGTTTTGCCGCCGCTATCACCTGCGCATCGGTGGCTTCTTTGTTCCCAATACGGATATTTTCTAAAATCGTATTGTCAAATAAAGTCACATCCTGAAATACAATGGAGAACAGGGACAACAGTGTTTCCGGATCTGTTTTGGAAATGTCCATGCCGCCTACCGTAATTTTGCCGCGACTTACATCCCAAAACCTTGCCGCCAGACGGGAAACAGTTGTTTTACCACCGCCAGATGGCCCCACCAAAGCGGTAACCTCTCCTTGCTTTGCGGTAAAGGAAACGTCTTTCAAAACGGTTTCTCCTGTATTGTAGGCAAACCCTACATGGTCAAAGACAATGTCATAGCCTTTGTTGGAAAGCCGGTTATCGCCTTGTTGAATGGGATGGTCGAGGATTTCATTCATACGGGCGATATTGGTGCGTGTGCTGATCACCGCTGCAAGATTTTGAAGTGCGCCTTGTAGCGGGTCATAAAGTCGCGATACGACTAGTAAAAACAGAAAGAAAGTGATCACATCCAAACTGCCCTGGATCAGCAGTATGGAGCCAACCAGCGCAACCGTAGCAATCCCTAATTTCAATACTAATGATGCGGAGACCACAAAGGCGGCAAGTCCAAATTCGTTGAGAATGGATCGGCGTTCGACTGCGCGGATTTTCTTTTCCAGTCCTTTCAGGTATTCTGCTTCGGCATTGTTGGCTTTCAAGTCCCGTACTGTTTCGATGCACTCCTGAATCCCATCTGCACAGGCCATCTTAACATCCATGGCTTTTTGATTGAGCTTTTCTTGCACTTTTGAGGAAAAGCCTACAATCGCAAAGGCAACCGGCATAACCCACAGCGCCGCCAACGCCATGCGCCAGTCGAAAATAAGTAGGCTGATAGAGATAAGAATTGTGGAAATGATGGAGCCCGCCAGTTCGGGGATAAAATGGGAAAAACTCTGCTCCAAAAAGGTGCAGTCGGCCATAATCGTACTGGTAAGATCGGCCAAATCTTTTTTACCAAAAAAGGACAGCGGGATTTTCCGCAGCCGTTCGGCCAGTGTAATACGCCGTATGCCGCTTTCCGTATAAGTGGCAAAGTAGGTAGCGTTATACTGGATGTAAGTGGTAAGCAGAATAAAACCGATACACACCACACAGCCAATAGCATAAAACGCAATTTTTTCGCTGGAAACACCGCCGTTTAGCAGATCACTTACTAAAGAGAACAATAGTCCCACTGGGAACATAAAGGAAAGATTTTGTAAGACACAGGCCAGACAGCCTTTTACAAGATCTTTCGCTCCCTGTTCGGAAAGAGCGTATCGTTTTTGCAGCCGTTTTATCATTTTGCTACCTCCTTTGCAACTTTCCATTGAACGGAAGTCTGATAGTTCTGCCACATCCGGTTGAAAATGCCGTCCTTCGCCAACAGATTGCTGCTGGTACCGCTTTCAGCAATCTGTCCGTCGCAAATAACATAGATTTTATCCGCTCCTGCTACGGTAGAAAGACGGTGGGCAATCATGATGACTGTTTTGCCTTTAGACAATCTAGAGAAAGCAGCCTGTACCCGTGTTTCGTTGTCCGGATCGGCAAAAGCCGTGGCTTCATCTAAAATAATGATGGGCGCGTTTTTCAGCATGACGCGAGCGATAGCAATTCGTTGCTGCTCCCCGCCGGAAAGATAAACGCCCTTTGTACCGATCACGGTGTCCGCCCCTTGAGGCAGTTTTTCAAGGATATCATCGCACTGAGCATTGTGAAGCGCAGCAAGGATTTCTTCCCGGGTTGCGTCAGGCCTGCCCATGCGCACATTTTCCAGAATAGAAGCTTTGATAAGATGGCTGTTCTGGAATACGAAGGAAACCGTGTTCATCAGTTCCTCTTTGGAAATCTCTTTTACATCGACCCCACCAATCTTTATGCTACCACTCTGTGGATCAAAGAAACGCGAGATCAGATTGGCGAGCGTAGTTTTTCCACCGCCGGATGGGCCGACAAAAGCTACAGTTTGTCCTTGTGGGATGGTGAGGGAAATGCCTTTCAATACCTCTGTTTTTCCGTCATAGCTGAAACGAATATCGTTCAGTTCTACCGAAGCATCTTGTGGATGTTTTGGGCGCTTTGCTTCTTTCAGGGGTTTTAAATTCAAAACGCTGTCGATCCTCTGCAAGGCATCGTTTACAATCATGGCATTTTCACTTTGAAACATGATGCGCGTTAACGTGACCGAAATAATCGGTGTAATAATAATATAAAAAATCAGATCCAACAGGAATTCTGTTGTGATACCGTTTTGGATAAATAGCAGGCCGCCTGCGATCAATGTAGCAAAAACCCCGTTAATGGCCGCTGTATAAAACATCATGGGCGCTCGAAGCTGTTTGGTGTAGGCAATCACCCATACTTTATAGCGGTCAATGGAGTCTTTGAATTTTTTGAAAGAGAAGATGGTCTGTCCAAAGGTTTTGACTACTGGAATACCTCGAACATATTCTACTGCCTCGTTTGACATATCATCTAGTGCGTTTTGGTACTCTTTCATTTTTTCCTGCATCCGTTGTCCGGTCATCGCCATCATAATTAAAAATCCCAGAATCACAGGAACAAGGCTTAAGAGACCAAGTCGCCAGTCAAATACCAGCAGCAATACTAAAAGTCCGCAAGGCGTAGCAATCGCATTGGCCCGGTCGGGAAGTTGATGGGCAAGATAGGTTTCGGTGGCGGCGCTGGATTCGTTGACAATTTTGCGAAGTTTGCCGCTACCAAAGTTCTCTACAAACCCAAGCGGCAGCTTGACGATATGCTCCATAGTTTGCAGCCGTAGGTTGGTGGCAATACGAAACGCCCCCTTATGGGAGCACATCAGTCCCGCTATGTAGATAAGCACGGCGATGACCGAAAACAGAACCGCCATCCAGCCGTTATAAGTCAGATTTTGTGCCCGACTGAAATCCGGAGCAACCCCCAACACTTCCTGAATCACTTTCCAGATGTAATAGAAGGGTACCAAAGCGATGAAGGCACTGATAGCTGAAAGCATCCATGAAGCATAGAGCAGGTATTTGTGTCTGCCTGCAATTTGGAGCAGGCGCGACAGATTAGATTGCTTTTTCAAAAGAATTCCTCCTTTATTGATTTATGATATAGAGAACATATATTTTGTCCTTCTTATATCCATGTTTTAGTTAGTCGTAGCTAACTAAAGGGCAAAAATTACAGGGCTTTACTGCCCCATAATTTTCATCCATCCGGCTGTATAAAAGGCGCGCATTTCCTTTACATAATTTTCTGCGTTATTCAGTGGCATTTCATGGATCACCAGTTCAAAAAAAGTATGAAACATGCCAGTAATCAAAATATGCTCCAGTGTGGGATCAATCTTCGGGGAGGGCCGCCCAAGCTCCTGCAGGACCTTCTGATAGGAGTGCGTTGCTTCCACTTCAATTTCCACCATTTCGTCAATAAGGCCGGAAAATTTTGTTCCTTCCGAGCAGCAGAGAATGAGTTTGCATTCCTCCAGATGCGCATAGGCGTAACGGAGCATATCGTACATACAAAGTCCGGATACTTCGCTCATAACTTCTGGCTGCCGGTGAAGAGGCAAATTTGCAAATTCCTGCTGTGCCTCTTTAAAGCGATTAAGGATATATTCATAATGTTCACCGACCAGAACTTCAAACAGTTCTTCTTTGCTTTTGTAATACCCATAAAAGGCTCCAGTAGTCATGCCTACCGATTTGACAATGTTTCGTAGGGAAGCATCTTTATAGCCTTTTTCCAAAAACTCCGCTTTTGCAGCCTGATGGATGCGTTCTAAAGTTGTTAAGTTTCCGCTTATTGTATTTACCCTCCTTATAACAGCGTTATATATCACTGTTATATTATAACGTGTAAAAAATGATGTCAAGAAGAAAAGAGAATTTTGCGTATTTCACGGATTGATTATTAGAAGAATATTTTTGTAAGCAATAGAGTTAATAAAGATTAGAAATACAATCTTTTCAAAACCCTTGATATTTCAAGGCTTTTTGCCTACCTAATACTCAAATTTAATGGATTTTCCCTGTTTTTGCCCTTACGAGCCGAAACAAGGGGAAGTTTTTTGTTGTTAGGAACCCCCGGCAATGCGGGGGAGTTCACAAAAAGCTTTAGCGTTCCATAGTAAATAAAAACTCCTTTTGATACAAGAAAGATGCGGTCTGCCAACTGCACCAAAGTATCAAAAGGAGGACAAAAGGCATGAAGCCCAATGACAAAAATAGTTTAGCACCTACGATATGGAACTGCAAATATCATATGTAATAGTAAGATAAAACTTAGTGCTATCAATAGAAAGTATGGATTGTCTATGACAATGTGCTTTTTCAAGTGATAATAAGCCATGCAGTTGGATCTTAAACCAACGGATATCACATATGCCAAAACCCGAGGATTAAGGCACATAATACCTTAACCCTCGGGTTTCTGCGTTGCCATCACAACCACACCCTTACGGCAAAACCGTCTTTGAAAAAGCAGGTGTTCGTGTAATGTCCATTTGGTGGAGCTGAGGAGAATCGAACTCCTGTCCGAAAATCACTTGCCCTGGCTTTCTACGAGTATAGCCGATGTTTTGACATTCCCTCTATAGGGCGCCCAAAGGCAGGCTTCCTACGTTAGTAGCCTTTGCGTCATGACGGAGGTAAAGGCGTTCCTTCGTTCACGTTCACCGCTCATCGACGCCTTTATCCGAGCCGCGGTACTCCCGGTAAAGACGGCAGCCTAATTAGGCTGCGTACGCAACAGTATTGTTGTCGTTTAATTTTAAAGTTTGCGGAGTTTTAAGCGTGTCCGCACCGCTACTCGCTTACCAGGGTTCACAACCTCCGTCGAAACCATTGCAGCCCCATATCTACTACTTTATGATCGGTTTTTTTCTTTGAGTGCGCGATCAATGTCACGCTTTGCTGCACGTGCTGCAAGATCTGCGCGTTTATCGTAGAGCTTCTTACCACGACAAAGCCCCACTTGTACTTTGACTAGGGAACCTTTTAAATAGACAGAGAGAGGAATGAGAGAATATCCGTCCTGCTTCACAAGGCCAAACAGCCGCATGATCTCCCGCTTGTGCATCAGAAGTCGGCGCACGCGCATCGGATCTTTGTTAAAAATATTGCCCTGCTCATAAGCACTGATATGCATTCCGTTGACTAGAAGCTCCCCATTAACAACGGAGCACCAAGCGTCTTTGAGATTGCACTGCCCTTTGCGCAGAGACTTTACCTCTGTGCCACACAACTCAATGCCCGCTTCTAAACTTTCTTCCACAAAGTAGTCGTGAAAGGCCTTTTTATTTTGTGCGATGGTTTTCAAAGAAGTATGCGGCATAAAAAAGCCCTCCTTTCCGCTGCCTCCGTGGTCTTATAGCATATCATATTTTTGTTTTGCTGTCAAACAAAAACCTCACTAGAGGCCAAAAGAAAAAGAGAACCCATAGGCAGAATTTCGGCTTTTCAAGCATTGAAATCCGGCGGGAGATCCCATAGAATATTATTTAGATCAGAGTTACCCGTGTTGAAGCTGAAGTGCTTCAGAGGCAATATATAGGAATTCATGCTGTAGTTCTTTGATGAGGCCGCTCCAGGAAGGCTCCTAAAGGACAGGGGAGTCTCTCAGACAGCGACCTAATCACATTAAAGAAAAGTTCAGCAAGACAGCCTTTGAACTCTAATAACATAAGGGGGAACGATTATGCGAGAAATTCGGAAAAAGAGGGCTGTAGCGACGGCATCTGCAAGGGGAAAGGAAGTGAAAATACAGCCATAAGGAGGATTTTTCGTGATACAAAGGATACCAGACCCTAATGTAGTATTTCCAAATTCCTATGGAACAACTTGTTTTTTAAAAAATGTGATTACCGCACCTAATATTTTGGTTGGGGATTACACTTACTAAGGGCCATATAAAATAGGAAAACTGCAAATATAAGGCTTTTCGGAGCCTACAATCCGAAAAATAAAATAAAAGTCTATCACATTACGCTGAAAGCCGTCCGGGTAAAATCTGGGCGGCTTTTTTGCGTGGTGGACTTGGAAAGGAGGAAAATTTTTCGATAGAAAATCAACGCTCATTTTTGTGCAATACACCAAAACTGAAGGAGGTTAGTGAATGGCAGATGACAAACTCAAAACCGGCCCGGAGCCCCCTGGCCCGGATCGTCCCGGTGACGCTCCTGTGAAAGACGCTCTGCCAATCCAGGAGCCCCCGGTTCAGGAAACCGACGCGCCGGGGAAAACGCAAGAGCCCGCCGCGCCTGGTACGGGCCCGGCACTCCAGGCAGAACAGTCTGTTATTCCCGGTATGGGTGAGGACAATCCGGCCCGCTCTGCACTTGGGGAAGTAGTGGTTGATTTTGACAAGATCAACGAGCTTATGTCCCAGCGGCGGGCAGCGGCGCATGGAGCCGTAGACAAATTAAAGGCTCCGGCTACTGATAAGGATGGTAAAGAGGCTCCTATCCTGGAGGAAAAAGCGCCGGAGGCGGATCAGCCGAAAAAGCGCCGGGGCCGTCCCCCGAAAGAGCAGGCTGCGGTGTCTGCGGGAAAAAAGGAGAAAGCGGCGGAGCCCCGCACAGGCCGCCCGTCTAAGGTTGACAAGGCGGCCCGTGAGGAGGCCCCGCCCGCTGTTCGGGACAAAGTGTCCAGAGGTAAGAAAGCCGACAAGGGCAAGGAAACGGGCTCCGGCGGTGCGCCTGCGTCTAAATCCGCTAAGGCGGTAAAGCCGGGCAAGGCCGCTCCCGTCAAGGAGGCGGCAGTCCCGCCGCCGGAGATCAATCTGCCGCCCACGCCTGACGTGCCGCCCCGCCCGGTGGAAGAGGGAAAAATCGTCTATCTGAAAATGGCGGAGCTTCATCCGTTCCATACGTTCCGGGAGCATCCCTACAAGGTGCAGGACGATAAGGCGATGGACGATCTGGTGGGGACGATCAAGGAACACGGCATTATGACACCCGCCACTGTCCGCCCGGAAAAGGATGGCAAGGGCTATGAGATTATCGCGGGCCACCGCCGCCATCATGGTGGTGAGCGGGCCGGGCTGGAGGAAATGCCCTGTATTGTCCGCGAAATGACTGACCTTGAAGCTGTCCGGGAAATGCGTAACAGCAATAAACAGCGCGGTGATCCCCTCCCCAGCGAGCTGGCAAAGCTCCTGGATTTGGAGGTGGAGGCCATCAAGCGCCAGGGGGCCCGCCCGAAAAATGAGAAAGAGGCCGAGGCCCTGGGTAAGCTCTCGGTGGAGATCGTGGGTAAGGATCACGACATGAACTATAAAAAGGTCATGCGGTATATCCGCCTTAATTCCCTGGTGCCGGAGCTTCTGGACAAGGTGGACACAAAGCAGATGGGCTTTATGCCTGCGGTGGAGATCTCGTATATCAGGCCGGAAAACCAGCGGCTGATTGCCGTTTCCATTGATGGGGAGCAGTCCTCCCCCTCGGTGGCCCAGGCGAAGCGGCTCCACGAGCTGGACAAGGAGGGCAAGCTCAACGGCGATGTGATTGACGGTATTTTGAGTGAAGAAAAAAAGGAGGATCGCGGTGTGATTATTTCGACTGCTGAACTGTCTAAGTATTTCGGCAAGGAGGTCACTCCTGCCAAAATGAAGGAGCAGATCATGGCCCTGCTGGACGAGTGGAAAGAGAAACAGCCGCCCGAATTGGCAAAGCCGGACAAGAAAAAGGACTTGGAGAAGTAACCAGGCCCCACTTCTGGACACTTTGTCCAGAGGTAAGCGCCCCGCGCTTGGGATGGGCTCTGTGGTGATATATCCCCCGTCGCCGCCTATATTCCTGCACAGCCGGGAGTGGGCCGTCAAGGGTGCAACGCACCGCCGCTCGCGGCGGCTTGCCCTTGACGGTCTGCCCCGGCTGTGCTACTTCCAGCGGCGCGGCGGGGGTATATATCCTCCAGAGCCGCCCCCTTTCCCTGGATAGGGAAAGGGCGGGGGGATAGGGTCGAACTACCTATTATAAATATCGGAGGTGTTGAAGATGAAACGATCCCTTGCTTATATTACCGCCGCATGGCGCGGCGATCCTGCGGTGGACATGGAGCAGGCGGCGCATTACTGCCGTGTGGTCTACGATGCGGGCTATTCCCCCATCTGCCCCATGCTCTATCTGCCGCTGTTCCTCAATGACGCGGTGCCGGAGGAGCACAAGAACGGCATCGACATGGGCCGTGACCTGCTCCGGCGTTCCCGTGTGCTGGTGGTGTGCGGCCATACCGTCACCGAGTCCATGAAAAATGATATTGCTGTGGCCCAGCGGCTGGGGATCACCGCTACCACCCTTGAGGGCATCCTGACCGTCAAGGGACAGGGCCGCCGCTGATATGGCATCCCTGTTTGAAGCCTACATCACCAACCTGGGAAAATACAACGAGGGAGAGCTGGCCGGTGAAACCTTGAAATTTCCCACTACCACGGAGGAGGTGCAGGCGCTCCTAAAACGCATCGGCGTGGACGGGGTGCGGTACGAGGAATTTTTCATCACCAGCTTTGACGGTGATGTGCTGGGGCTCTATGACTACTTAGGCGAATATGAGAACCTGGACGAGCTCAACCATCTGGCCTGCCTGCTTTCCGAGCTGGATCAAGGCGATTTGGAAAAGTTTGAGGCGGTCATTGACAGCGGCGAACATACTTCCAGCGTGGCTGACCTGATCAATCTGGCGCAAAATCTGGATTGCTACGAGTTTTATCCCGGTGTGGAGAACGATGAAACCCTGGGCCGCATTTATGTGGAGGATATGGAGGCTATTGACATTCCCGATCACCTGCTCCCTTACTTCGACTATGAAGCATACGGACGGGACGTGCGGATCAACGAGGACGGCCACTTTGCCCCCGGCGGCTATGTGCTGAACAACGGCGGCAAATTTATCGAGCACTACCACGGGATCGAGGACATTCCCGCCGAGCACAAGGTTTTCGCGTTCCCGCAGCTCTCGGTGCGGGAGCAGATGGCGGCCTATAAAGAAATTGTTGACGGCTCCTCCCTGGAGGGCTATCGGAAGATTGCCAAAAAGGAGCATGAGGAGCGATAGCGGCACTTCTGGACACTTTGTCCAGAGGTGCTTTTTTCAAGGAAGGGAGGGATACGGCTGATTGATGAGGACGTTTCCAGACGTACCATAGCAGTTTCCATTAAGGCAACAAAGCTCACGGGCCGGGTGCTGGCCCAGGCGTGTCTGGCGGTGGGCCGGAAGATCAAGAAAGCTCACCGGGCCCGCCAGACACCCCACGGCAAACAGACGGTGCGCCAGCTCATGGGCCACGGGGCCGCCACGAACAGCATCGAGGTGGAGTCCCCAAAGGACTTTGACCGGGTGGCCCGGCGCTGGAATGTGGACTATGCCTTTTATAAGACCGGGCCGGACAAATACCTGTTGTTCTTTAAGAGCGGGCAGGCCGACGCCATCACCGCTTGCTTTTCGGAATATTCCCGGCGCGTGTTGAAGCGTTCCAAGTCCCAGCGTGTTCCCATTCGGGAACAGCTCAAAGGGGCTGCCGCTGAACTGGCCCGCCAGCCGTCCCACAAGAAAGAACGTGCAAGGGAGGCGGTGCATGAGGACAGATAGCGTCAAAAAGTATGTGATACCCAATATCCCGTACCTGTTTATTCTGTGGGCCTGCCTAAAGCTGGGGACGGCCTACCGCCTGGCCCCTGGAGCAGACTTTGCTCACAAGCTCATGGGCCTGGGGCAGAGCATCGGCCCGGCCTTTGCCGATTTTGCGCCGGGGCAGGCCCCCTTTGACTGGCTCATCGGTATTGTGGGCGCGGTGGGCTTTCGCCTGCTGATCTACTTCAAAAGCAAGAACGCAAAGAAATTTCGGCGGGATGAGGAATACGGATCGGCCCGTTGGGGCACCGAAAAAGACATCAAGCCCTTTGTCGATCCGAAGTTTGAGAACAACGTCATTTTGACAAAGACGGAGTTTCTCACCATGAATACCCGGCCCAAAAATCCTGCCAACGCCCGCAACCTCAACGCCTGCATCATCGGCTCGTCCGGGTCAGGCAAAACCCGCTTCTGGCTCACGCCCCAGCTACTCCAGGCGCACAGCTCCTATGTGTGCGTCGATCCAAAAGGCGGGGTGCTCTCCCAGGTGGGGGCTTTCCTGCAACGCCGGGGCTATAAGGTCAAGGTGTTCAACAGCATCGACTTTTCAAAATCCATGCACTACAATCCGCTGTCCTACATCCACAATGAGGCGGACATCCTAAAATTCGTGGATACCCTCATAGCGAACACCAAAGGCGAGGGCAAGGAGGGCGATCCGTTCTGGACAAAGGCAGAAACGCTCCTTTATTGTGCGTTGATTGCCTATATCATTTTCGAGGCTCCTGCCGAGGATCGGAACATCAATACCCTGGTGGACATGATTTCCGGCATGGACGTGAAAGAGGATGACGAGTCCTATATGAACGCGGTGGACTATATGTTCAAGGGCCTGGAAAAGCGCAAGCCGGATTGCTTTGCCGTGAAGCAGTACAAGAAATATAAGCTGGCCAGCGGCAAGACCGCGAAAAGCATTTTGATTTCCTGCGGCTCCCGGCTGGCCCCCTTTGACATCCCCCAGCTCCGGGAGATCATGAGCTATGACGAGCTGGAGCTTGACCGCATCGGGGATCGGAAAACGGCGGTTTTCTTCACAATTTCCGACACAACCCCCACTTATAACTTCATTGTTGCCCTGGCCTTTTCGCAGATGTTCAATCTCCTGTGTGAACGGGCCGACAATGTTCACGGGGGCCGCCTGCCCCATCATGTGCGGGTGCTGTGGGACGAGGCGGCCAACACGGGCCAGGTGCCCTCGCTGGAGAAGCTGGTGGCCGTCATCCGTTCCCGTGAGGTAAGCCTGTGCCTGTTCTACCAGCAGTACGCCCAATGCAAGGCCATATACAAGGACAACGCCGAAACGATCCTGGGAAACATGGACAGCGTAATTTTTCTGGGCGGGCGGGAAAGCTCCACCATCAAGGAGATTTCCGAGAACTGGCTGGGAAAGGCCACGATCTCCATGCAGACCGAGGGCCGCTCCCGTGGGCAGTCGGAAAGCTACAACCAAAACACCCAGCGGCTGGGCCGGGAGCTGATGACCCCCAGCGAGCTGGCTACCATGCCGGGCGATAAGTGCATTTTGCAGCTGCGGGGCCTGCCCCCGTTCTTTTCGCCCAAATACGATTTGAAGCAGCACCCGAACTACAAATATACATCGGAGGCTGACAAACAAAAAAACGCCTTTGACCTTGATAAGCTCATCAACCGCCGCAGGCGGCCTGGGCTGAACGAGGCTTGTGAGGTGTACGAGGTAGACGTATCGGACACAGGGCCCGTAAGCGAGGACGAGGACATCCTCAACTACGATGATGTGGACGATCCGGATGCCTATGTATAAAGCACTTCTGGACAAAGTGTCCAGAGGTCGTAACCTGCCGCCTGTATGGGCGGCTTTTTTCATGGCCGGGGAAAACCCCGGAGAAATGGAGGCTATATGCAGTTCTTTTCTTCCGCTATTGATACTTTGCAGACCCTTGTTGTGGCTCTCGGCGCTGGCCTGGGCGTGTGGGGCGTTGTCAATCTCCTGGAGGGGTACGGCTCGGACAATCCTGGTTCCAAAAGCCAGGGCATGAAGCAGCTCATGGCGGGCGGCGGCATCATCCTGCTGGGCACCACCCTGATCCCTCTGCTGTCCGGCCTGTTTTAAGGTAGCGGCTTATGGATTTTCTCACCGACTGGCTCACGGACTGGCTCAAAGAGCTGCTGATTGGCGGGATCATGGGGAACCTGGAGGGGCTCTTTGATTACGTCAATACCCAAGTCGGAGAGATTGCGGTACAGGTGGGGACTACCCCGGCGGCGTGGAACGCCGGGGTATTTTCCCTCATCCGCCAGCTTTCCGAAACGGTGATCTTGCCGATTGCCGGGCTGGTGCTGACCTTTGTTGCCACCTATGAGCTCATTCAGATGCTTTTGGAAAAAAACAATATGCACGAGTTTGACGTGGCGAATATCTACAAATGGATATTCAAAACGGCTTGTGCCATCTTCATTCTCTCAAACACCTTTAACATTGTGATGGCCGTCTTTGACGTGTCGCAGACGGTGATCGCCCAGGCGGGCGGCCTGATCCAGGGCTCCACGGACATCACGCCGGATATGATGACGGAGCTGGAAACCACCCTGGAGGGGATGGATTTAGGGCCGCTTTTGGGCCTGTGGCTCCAGTCCTCTATTATTGGCGTTACCATGTGGGCGCTGGGCATCGTCATTTTTGTTTTGGTGTATGGCAGAATGTTGGAAATTTATTTGCTTACCAGTTTGGCCCCCATCCCTATGGCAACGATCTCCCACCGGGAGGTGGGACAGATCGGGCAGAACTATCTGCGCTCCCTGTTTGCCGTGGGCTTCCAAGGATTGCTCATTCTGGTGTGTGTTGCGATTTATGCGGTGCTGATCCAGGGAATTGCCACAGGCGGAGATCCCATTGGGGCGATTTGGGGCACCGTGGGCTATACGGTTTTGCTCTGCTTCATGCTGTTCAAAACCGGGACGATTGCGCGAAGTATCTTTAGCGCACATTGATAAAGGGGTGTTATATGCCGAGAAGATATGGGCCCGACGGGTCGCGCCTGTGGAACGGGAAAGCGCCGGAGGACTTCAACCAGGCCGATGTTTACCGTTTTATGGCGGAAACGGAGGCCGTTTTGCAAAAGCAGGAATTGCTGGGCGGCAGGGATGACGCGAAGAAAATTGCCCAGCAGTTAGCCGAGGGGCGGGCGCAGGCCGCCCGTGAAAACGCCGCCCGGCCCGCCCCGGCAAAGGGCAAGGAGGCCAGGGATGACCGATAAGGGCACCTCTGGACAAAGTGTCCAGAAGTCCCCGGAGCTCCCGGAGGGCCTGTTCCTTATGGATGGCATTGAGGGGCTGCGCTCCCTGCCCCGTCATTCTGTGGATATGCTCTTGACCGATCCGCCCTATGGCACCACCCGGAACTTTTGGGATGTGCCCCTGCCGCTCCCGGAGCTGTGGGAGGCGGTCAAGTGGGCGGTCAAGCCGGACGGCGCTGTACTGTTCTTTGCACAATGCCCCTATGACAAGGTGCTGGGGGCATCCAACCTGTCCATGCTCCGCTATGAGTGGGTGTGGTACAAAAGCCGCTGCACAGGCTTTCTCAATGCCCGCCGTGCTCCGCTGAAAAAGACGGAGAATATTTTGGTGTTCTATCAGAAGCTCCCGCTTTACAATCCGCAGTTTGAGCAGGGCAAGCCCTACAAGAAAATTGCGGGCAATAACGGGAACAGCACCAACTACGGGAAATTTACCCGTTCCGGCAGCGGATCGGAGGACGGCCTGCGTTTTCCCGGAAACGTGCTGACCTTTCCAGCCGTCCAGCGCACCGTCCACCCCACGCAGAAGCCGGTGGCCCTGTGCGAGTATTTTATCAAAACCTACACCCGGCCCGGCGAGGTGGTGGCGGACATCTGCGCGGGCTCTGCCACAACAGCGGTTGCCGCCCTCAATACGGGCCGCCGCTTCATCTGTTTTGAAACCGTCCCCGCCTACTACGCCGCCGCCACAGAGCGCATCCGTCTGGCGCGGGCAGCGTTGGAGGCCGGGGAGAAAGGAGTGTAACTATCGGACAGTATTCTGTGATCTATGCCGATCCCCCCTGGCGCTACACGCAAAAGGGCTTGCAGGGTGCGGCGGAGAAGCATTACCCCACAATGGGGATTGACGAGATATGCGCGCTCCCGGTGGCCGATCTTGCGGCCCCGAACAGCGCGCTTTTTTTGTGGGCCACATTCCCGCAGCTCCCGGAAGCCCTGCGGCTGATCCAGGCGTGGGGCTTTACCTACAAAAGCGTGGCGTTTGTGTGGCTCAAGAAAAACCGAAAGGCCGACAGTTGGTTCTATGGCCTGGGCTTTTGGACGAGGGGAAACGCGGAGATCTGCCTGCTGGCAACGCGAGGACACCCGAAACGGCAGGCGGCGAATATCCATCAATTTATCATTTCCCCCATTGAAGCCCACAGCAAAAAGCCGGACGAGGCCCGTGATAAGATCGTTGCCCTCATGGGCGATGTGCCCAGGGTGGAGCTGTTCGCCCGGCAGTCCCCGCCTGGCTGGGATGTGTGGGGGAACGAGGTGGAAAGCACCGTCCCGGACTTCTGGACAAAGTGTCCAGAGGTGGGCCTGTGAGCGCGATTACTCTGGGGAGCCTGTTCGATGGGATCGGCGTTTTCCCCCTGGCAGCGTCGCGGTGCGGTATCCGCCCACTGTGGGCCAGCGAGATCGAGGCTGCCCCTATCTCCATCACCCGGCGGCACTTCCCGGACATGGCCCACTTGGGGGACATCACCAAACTGGACGGCGGGGCCGTCCCGCCTGTCCATGTGCTGACCTTTGGCTCACCCTGCCAAAATCTTTCACAGATCGGCAGGCGGGAGGGGCTGGATGGGGCCAAATCCGGCCTGTTCTTTCACGCAATCCGTATCATTCAAGAAATGAGAAAGGCCACCAATGATCTATATCCAGTTATCACTATTTGGGAAAACGTCATGGGAGCGTTTTCTTCAAATGACCGGATGGACTTTAGAGCCGTGTTATCCGCTTTCACAGACGCCGAAATTCCAATGCCTGCTTCGGGAAGATGGGCAAACGCCGGAATGGTGCGAGGGGGATGTCCCGATCTCGCATGGCGGCTCATGGATGCCCAACACTGGGCAAGGCCCCGGCTGGCCCGGCGGCAGCGCGTCTTTCTCGTGGCAGATTTTAGAGGGCGGCGTGCTCCCGAAATATTGTTTAAGCCCCGGTCAATGCAGCCACTTTCTCCGTCTGGCGGAGAAAGCCGGGTGCCCGCCCCCGGCGGAGATCGAGGCCCTTTTCTTGAAGCAGGGGGGCGAATACCCATCGTCCGACCCTTTCAAGGATTCCGTATGCGGGGAGCCGCAAAAGGCGGGCAGCACACCGCGTTCCGAAACAGCTTTGGACTGCCAACTGACCCTTTTCCCACCCTGCTGGCTGGAACAGTAACGCCCTTTGCCTTTTGGTATGAGGACGATCCGGCAGGCGGCTGTGTGCGTTTTCCCACAGAATTGGAGTGTGAGCGGCTGATGGGCTTGCCGGAGGGCTGGACAAAATACGGCGCGGACGGCAAAGAGATCAGCGCCGCCAGCCGCTATAAAGCCCTGGGCAACGCCATCGCCTTACCCTGTGCGGAGTACATTATGGCAGGGATCGCGGAAGTGCTGCGCTGAGATACCCCGGACTTCTGGACACTTTGTCCAGAAGTGGCCGGGCTGGAAAGGAAGTGAGCAAAATTCCCTATGTAAATGTCCCAAACGATTTGTCAAAGGTCAAGACAAAACTGGCCTTTAACCTGACGAAACGCCAGCTTGTGTGCTTCGGGATCGCGGCGGCGGTGGGCGTCCCCACCTATCTGCTGGCCCGGAGCACCATCGGCAATACCGGGGCCATGTTCCTGATGATGGCCGTGGCGCTCCCGGCGTTTTTGCTGGCGATGTATGAAAAAGACGGGCTCCCGCTGGAAAAGGTGGTGGGAAACATTATCCGGGCCCGTTTCCTGCGGCCTGGGATCAGGCCCTATCAGACGCAGAATATTTACGCCCCGTTTACCCAGCGAGGCGCTGCGGGAAAGGAGGATGCGATTGAAAACGGCAAAAGACCAAAAGCGCGGCCCCGGAAAGGCCGCTAAACGGAAAGTTGCGTTGTCTGCCCAGCAGACGATCCCCTATCTGGTGATGCACCCGGACGGGGTGTGCCAGCTCCCCGGTGGGCTCTACACAAAGACGGTGGAATACGAGGACATCAATTATTCCGTGGCTTCTACCGAGGATCAGACGGCCATTTTCGGAGGCTGGAGCTCATTCCTCAACTACTTTGATACCTCGTTGCCGTTCCAGCTTTCCTTTATTAACCGGCGTTCCCGTTCCCGGAGTAAGTACCGGGTGAACATCCCCCCGGCCCAGGACAATTTCAACAGCGTCCGGGCCGAGTTTACCGGGATGCTGAAAAATCAGATCGCCAAAAGCAACAACGGCATTGAGCGTTCCAAGTATATCACATTCGGCCTGCCCGCCGAGGGGATCGCGGAGGCCCGGCCCCGCCTGGAACGGGTGGAGGCCGATGTGACCGGCAATCTGAAACGGCTGGGGGTGCCCTCGGAGGCTATGGATGGGCAGGCGCGGCTGGCCCTGCTCCATGGGCAGATGCACCCCGGCAGCCGGGAGCCGTTCCGTTTCTCCTGGCAGGACATTCCCAAAACGGGCATGGGCACAAAGGACTATATCGCCCCGGACAGCTTCGACTTCCGGCAGTCCCGGACGTTCCGTGTGGGCCAGTATTGGGGCGCTGCGTCCTATTTGCAGATTTTGGCGTCCGAGCTCTCTGATAAGCTGCTGGCGGAAATTCTGGAGCTGGATGCGGAACTGACCGTTACCATGCACGTTCAGACGGTGGATCAGCTCAAAGCCATCAAGACCGTCAAGGGAAAACTCTCCGACATCGGCAAAATGAAAGTGGAGGAACAGCGAAAGGCGGTACGGGCCGGGTACGATCCCGACATTCTCCCGCCTGACCTCATCACATTCAGCAAGGACGCGGCGGAGCTCCTGGCTGATCTCCAGTCCCGCAATGAGCGGATGTTCCTGCTGACCTTTACGGTAGTAAACCTTGCCCCCACCCGGCAGCGGCTGGAAAACGATGTGTTTACCGTGGGCGGTATCGCGCAGAAATATAACTGTGCCTTGAAGCGGCTGGATTGGCAGCAGGAGCAGGGCTTCGTTTCTTCCCTGGCCCTGGGCTATAATGAGGTGGAGATCCAGCGGGGCATGACAACCAGCTCCACGGCCATCTTCATTCCCTTTATGACCCGGGAGCTCCGCATGGCCGGGCCGTCCCTCTACTACGGCATGAACGCCCTTTCCCATAACGTCATCATGGCTGACCGCAAAAAGCTGAAATCAGCCAACGGTCTGTATCTTGGCTCAACCGGATCGGGAAAATCCTTTGCGGCAAAACGGGAGCTCTTAAACGTGTTCCTCACCATTCCCAAGGATCGGATTCTGATTGTCGATCCCATGGGCGAATATGCGCCGCTGGTGCGGCGGCTGGGCGGGCAGGTGATCGAGATCGCCCCCGGCTCTCCCAGCCATATCAACCCCATGGACATCCAGCTTGATCTGGACGAGGACGAAAGCCCGCTTTCCATGAAAGCGGATTTTTTGTTGTCCCTGTGTGAGCTGGTGGTAGGCGGCAAGGACGGCTTGCAGCCCATCGAAAAAACCGTGATTGACCGCTGTGTGCGGCTCATTTACCGGGATATGGCCCTGGGGATCGGGGACGGCAAGCCGCCCTTGCTCCAGGACTTGTACGAGGAGCTTTTGAAGCAGCCGGAGCCGGAGGCCCGCCGTGTGGCAACCGCCCTGGAGCTCTACTGCACCGGCTCCCTCAACCTCTTTAACCACCCCACCAACGTGGACTTGACCGCCCGTGTGGTGTGTATCGTGTTGAAAGGGCTGGGGGAAAACCTGCGGAAGATTGCCATGCACATCACCAACGATTTTGTCACTTCGGCGGTCAATGTGAACTTCCATAACGGCATTTCTACCTGGTGCTATTTTGACGAGTTTCATATTCTGCTCCGGGACGCGCTTACCGCCAGCTACTTTGTGGCCGTGTGGAAGATGCTCCGCAAAAAGGGTTGCGTCCCCTCGGCCCTGACGCAGAACGTCAAAGACCTTTTGGCCAGCCGGGAGATCGAGGCCATTCTGGACAACACGGATTTTATGATCCTGCTGTCCCAGGCCCAAAGTGACCGGGCAATTCTGGCAAAGCAGCTCGGCATTTCGGAGCACCAGCTCTCCTACATTACCCACAGCAATTCCGGCGAGGGCCTGCTGTTCTATGGGGATGTGACCATCCCCTTTGTGGATCGGTTCCCCAAAGGTGAGATTTATAACCTGCTGACTACCCGCCCGGAGGATTTGAAGAATGAAGCGAAAACCGAATAAGCCCAAACAGGAGCCCAGGGAGCGCCCCGGCTCCTGGGAGAGCGCCGCCGATCCTGGCGGGGCCGCTGGGGGCGGCTCCCCAGGCGGTGCCGGGGCTGCGAACAACGACACTTCTGGACAAAGTGTCCATAAGTCAAAGTTCCGGCAGAAAAGCAAACAGGAGCAGGCCGCTGCGTCCAAGCTCCGCATGGAAAAGCGCGGGGAAAAGCTGGAACGGGCAAAGGATAAGCTGGCAAAACAGAAGCCCCCCAAAAAGCCCGGCCCCGTCCGGCGGGTGGGCCGCGCCGCTGGCGGCACCGTTCACGGCTTTGTGCATGGCAAGATTTATGAGAATGAACAGGAAAACGTGGGGGTCGAGGGGGCCCACCGCTCCGAGCTGGTGGGCGAGTCCGGCCTGCGGCATGGCAAGCGGTTTGTGCAAAAGAAAATCCGGCAGCGCCCGGCAAAGGCTGTCCAGCGGGCCGAGTCCAAATATGTCAAGGCCACGGCGGACTATCATTTCCGCATGGCCGCCCAGGAGCACCCGGAAATGTCCGGCAATTCTGTTTCCCAAATGTGGCGCAAGCACCGCCTAAAAAAGCAGTACCAAAAGCGGGCGCGGGAGGCGGCAAAGACGGGAGCGGCAAGCGCCGCCAAAAAGACCGCCGCCGCCACGGAAAAGGCCGGGGTAAAGATCGCGGGCTTTGTGAAGCGGCATCCCGTGGGGGTGTTGCTGGCCCTGGCCTGTGTGCTCCTGCTCTTTATGATGCAGTCCTGTTCGTCCTCTCTGGTGACGCTTGGCAACGCCGGGGCAGGCGCAGTGGGAGCGACCACCTACCCGTCCCAGGACGAGGAAATGCTGGCGGCGGAGGCGGCCTATTCCGGCATGGAGGCCGAGCTGCAAAACTATCTGGACAGCTACGAAAGCACCCACGACTATGACGAGTACCATTTTGACCTGGACGAAATTGAGCACGATCCCTATGTGCTGATCTCCATTCTGTCGGTGCTCCATGAGGGGGCGTGGACGGTGGACGAGGTACAGGGCACCCTGGAAACCCTCTTTGACCGCCAGTACATTCTCACCGAGGATGTGGTGGTGGAGGTTCGGTATCGGACAGAAAGCCGGACGGACAGCGAGGGCAATTCCTACACAGTGGAGGTGCCCTACAATTACTACATCTGCTATGTCACGCTGGAAAACAAAAACCTTTCCCATCTGCCCCTGGAAATAATGGGCGAGGAACAGATGGCCCGGTACTCCCTCTATATGTCCACCCTGGGGAACAGACCCGATCTGTTCCCGGAGTCAGCCTATGTGGGAAAATACATCACAAACCCGCCCGCTGACTATGACGTGCCGAAGGAATATCTGGACGATGAAACCTTTGCGGCCATTTTGGGCGAGGCGGAGAAATACCTGGGCTATCCCTATGTGTGGGGCGGCAGCTCTCCGGCCACGTCCTTTGACTGCTCCGGCTTTGTGTCCTGGGTGATCAATCATTCCGGCTGGAATGTAGGCCGCCTGGGAGCCCAGGGGCTCTATAACATCTGCACCCCCACCAGCGCACCTCGCCCCGGCGATCTGGTGTTCTTTGTCGGCACCTATGACACGGCGGGCGTGTCCCACTGTGGCATCTATGTGGGGGACGGGATGATGATCCACTGTGGCGATCCCATCCAATATGCAAATTTGAATACAAGTTACTGGCAATCCCATTTCTACGCCTACGGGCGTTTACCCTGATAAGGAGGTATCTATGGCGGTAAGCAAAAGCCAGAAAATCCAGGCCGAGATTGATAAGGTCAAGGTCAAAATCAGCGAACAGCAGGCCCGGCTGAAAGAGCTGGAACAAAAGCACCGGGAGGCGGAAAACGAGGAGATCGTGGACATTGTGCGGGGCATGAGCGTTTCCCTGGAGGAGCTGCCCCTGGTACTCCAGCGGCTCCGGGACGGCGGCACCTCTGGACAAAGTGTCCAGAAGTCCGAGGACGGCGGAAAGGAGGAAAATTGAAGATGAAACGCTTTCGGGTGATGGCGGCGGCGCTTTGCGCCGTCGTTCTTTTATGCGGCTTTAGTGTCCCGGCGTATGCCTACGCGGACGGCGGCGAGGGCGCGGACTACGGCGATCCCACCATGACGGAGGAAGCTCCCGCCCCGGAGCCCACCATTGAGCCCGGCGAGGGCTTTTCCGAAGAGGGCAGCCTTGTGACCCGCGATCTGCTCTATGACGAGCACACCAACAAGCAGTTTATTACCGTCCAGACCAGCGGCGGCAATATGTTCTATATCGTCATTGACTATGACAAGCCCGTGGACGAAGAGGGCGAACAGTACGAAACCTACTTTTTCAGCGTGGTGGATGAGGCTGATCTGCTGGCTGCGGCGGAGGCCGCTGGCGTGGAACAGGCGGTGTGCTCCTGCTCTGAAAAATGCGAGGCGGGGGCCGTCAATACGGATTGCGCCGTCTGCTCTGTCAATATGAGCAAGTGCGTGGGCGTTGAGCCGGAGCCGGAGCCCACGGAAACCCAGGAGCCCGCCCCGGAGGCGGCCGAGCCGGAAACGGGCGGCAATACAGGGATGCTCCTGGCGGTGCTGGTCGTGGCCCTGTTGGGCGGCGGAGCGGTGTTCTATTTCAAGGTGCTGCGCCCCAAACAGCAGAAAGCCGCCGCGCCCCAGGAGGACTACGGCGACGAGCTCACGGACTATGACGAGCCGGACGGCTACGGGGACGAGGACGGCCCGCCCTGGGACGAGGAGGACGATGACGGAGAGGAGGCGGACAAGTGAGGTTTACCAACAGCCCCTATGAAAAGATGATGCAGCAGAAGCCCCGCCCCCAGGCTCCGGCCCCGGCAAAGCCGCCCAGGGGCTCCCGGTGCTCCGGGTGTCCCTACTGGCGCGGGATCGGCTGCGTGTCCTGCTACCGGGAGCTTATGCGGGCCCCGGCTGGCGGGAGGTGAAGCCGTGTCCCGTGAACTGACACGCGAGGAAAAAAGGAAAATCCGCGTCCTGGTGACAAAGTGGTGCGCCAACTATGACAAGGAATATGGCTGCCTGCCCCTGGACTGTGAGTGCTATATGCTGGGGAAATGCTGGACGGGGGCGCTGTGCCGCTATTTCCGGGAGGCGGTGCTGCCCCTCGATCCGGCGCTGGAGGCCGCCCTTTTGACCGAGGGGCCCAGGCCGGAGTTTAAGCTCTGTCCCATCTGCGGCGGGCCCGTCCCTCTGGATGGGCGGCTGGCCTACTGCTCCGAGTCCTGTGCCCGGATCGCCCTGCGGCGGCAAAAGCGGGAGTATATGCGAAAAAAACGGAGGTGATGTGTGGAAAATTAGGCCCCGGAAAACGCCCATATTACAAGGCTCTCCGGGGCCGCTTTCGGGGTAGGCCGTATGTTTCTATGGCCTGCCCCGTTTTGCCCAAATGCTTTCCACATCTTAAACCGTCACTTCTGGACATTTTGCCCAGAAGTGGCCCGATCCCGGAAAGGAGGTACAATGGACAAAAATCAAGGCTATTCCATTCTGAAAGCTGTTATGCTGGAAAATGGCCGGGGCTTTGCCCTGGGGCATCATCCCACAGCCCCATCCCCCTATGTAACATGGGCCTGCTACGATGACGAAAAGGGCCAACGGCAATATGAATGGGGACACTATGGCAACGATCTGAACGCTATGGAAAAGGACTTTGCAGGCCGGGTGCAGGACTACCAGCGGCTTTTCAAGGTCAAGGTGGTGCAGGTCGAGGCTCCCGGCCTTTACAAGTATTATTCCACCCAGCGCCCGGTGGACATCGGAACATTCCCCAAACCGCCCCACAACGCCCCGGATGAAATCGTCAACTACGATCAGCGAGTCCCGGTGGAGGGCGGCGCGTTCCTGGCCTGGGGCCATCTGACCTACACCAAACCGCTGACTGAAAAGCAAGCGGCGGACTATGAGCTCCAGCCCGCCCCGGTTATTTCCGAGCTGCGCCGGGAAAGCGGCGGCAGGCCCCGCCCGATTGCCGAACAACTGAAAGCAGCCCAACGGGAGGCCCAGGAGCAGCGGGCCCCGGACGCACCCAAAAAGAAAGCCCCTGACCGGGGCGACAGATAGGAGGATGATTATGGACAAGAAGCGTGAACAGGATTTTGCCGATCTGGAAGTAAAGCGGCTTTGCGGGGTGTTCGGTACGCCGATCCCCGCGCTGTCCCCGGAGCGTGACAAGGCGCTGGACAAGGTAAAGGAGCCGCCCCGTACCAGCCGGAGCCTGGAACGGGAGGAGCGGTGACAAAGAAACGCCGCCGCCCCATCCATCTTCATGTGATGGTGTCCGAGGAGGAGCTGGTGCTGATCCAGGAGCGCATGGCCGAGGCGGGCATCCGCAATATGGGGGCCTATATGCGGAAAATGGCCCTCAATGGCTATGTACTCCATGTTGACCTGTCACCCGTCCAGGAGCTGGTGTCGCTCCAGCGTCGGTGCTCCAACAACTTAAACCAGGTGGCGATCCAGGCGAACACCTACGGCGGTATTTACCCGGAGGAGATCAAGACGTTGCAGCGGGACTATGAAAAGCTGTGGCGGCCCCTGTCCGATCTTCTGGAAAAGCTCTCCGCCATTGTGCGGCTCTGACCTGCCGGGGAGCGGCCCTGCGCCGTTCCCCGGCTATCTCGACTTCTGGACACTTTGTCCAGAGGTGGGGATAGCCGAGGCATCCTTGTTGGCCCCCTCTTACGGAGTTATAATATACATATAGAGGCAAATATCAAACTTTTGTAGGAGGTATGAACCATGCGGACGATCTTAAAAATTATCGTGGCTCCTTTTATTCTGGCCTTGATCCTCGCCGTGGCGGTGCTCTCGTTCCTGTCCTGCGTGGCGGGCGCTGTGTGCGTTGTGGCGTGTGTGGGCCTGTCCCTGCTGGCGATCCTTTGCCTGCTGGCCGGGCAGACCACAGGCTGCATCGCCATGTTCGTGCTGGCGTTCCTGGTTTCTCCCTTTGGGCTCCCGGCCCTGGGCGGCTGGCTGGTGGAGCGCCTTTATGGTGTGAAGTATGCGGCGATGGATTTTATGGCAAGCTGATACTTCTGGACACTTTGTCCAGAAGTTCCGGGCGGCGGGTGGAACAGACCGCCGCCCGTTTTTTCTGCTGGGAAAGGAGGTGCGGCTATCGCTACAACCTACATCCGGCCCTACAAGGTAGCGGCTGGGAAAACGGCCATCCAGACGATGGAGGAGCGGTTTGCCTATGGGCTCAATCCGAAAAAGCTGGGGGCCGTGTCTGCCTATCTCTGTGATCCTGCATCCGCCCCCGCCGAGTTTCTGCTGCTGAAAAGCCAGTACCAGGCGGAAACGGGCCGGGCCGTGGAGCGCGGGGCCCTGTTCTTTCAGATCCGGCAGGCGTTCCCGCCCGGCGAGGTCACGCCGGAGGAGGCAAACAAAATCGGCTATGAAACAGCCATGCGCTGGACAAAGGGCAAGTACCAGTTCTTTGTCTGTACCCACATTGACAAAGGGCACATTCACAATCACATTTATTACAACTCCACCGCCCAGGACTGTTCCCGGAAATTCCATAACTTCATCGGCTCCAGCTTTGCGGTGCGGAGGCTCTCTGACCGGGTGTGCATTGAGCACGAGCTGTCTGTCATTCAAAATCCGAAGCAGCACAGCAAAGGTCGCTTTCTCCACTATGGACAATGGATCGGGGAAAAGCCGCCCTCGGCCCAGCAGCGGGTGCGGCTGGGGATCGTGGCGGCCCTGGAGCAAAAGCCCGCCGACTTTCTAGCGTTCCTACGGCATATGGAGGAGTCCGGCTTTCAAGTGAAGCATGGGCGGGGCGGCGCGATCTCATTCCTGGCCCCTGGGCAGGATAAGTACACCCGCCTGCGGGCTTCTACCCTGGGCCCCGGTTTTGATCCCGATGACATCCGGGCGGCGATTGCCGGGGAGCGGCCCATCCCGGAGCTTCCCCAGGACAGCCCGGCCCCGGCCCGGCGCGTCAATCTGATCATCGACATTCAAGAACGCATGGCCCAGGGCAAGGGCCCGGCCTATGAGCGGTGGGCCAAAGTCTATAACATAAAGCAGATGGCCGCCGCGCTCCTGTATCTCCGGGAGCATGGGCTTGCCGATTACGAGGCTCTTGCGGCAAGCACCGAGGCGGCGGTGGATCGGGCTCACAAGCTGGCCGAGGAGCTGCGGGACACGGAGGCCGCCCTTTCCAAAACCTCCGAGCTCATGGGCGCGGTGGTGCAGTATGCAAAGACGCGGCCTGTGTTTGACGGCTACAAGGCGGCCCGGTATAGCAGAAAATATCTGGCCCAGCACGAGGTGGAGCTGGCAGACTACCGGGCGGCAAAGACGGCCATGAGTGAGCTTTTGGGCGGGGCAAAGCTCCCCAAAATGGACACGCTGAAAAAGCAGCGCCGGGAGTTCTCCGAAAAGAAAAAGGCCCTCTATGCGGAATACCGCAAAGCGCAGTCGGATATGCGGCAGGCTGTGGCGGTCAAGGCGAATATCGATCATCTGCTCGGCCACACGGACGAGCAAAAAAATAAGGCCCAGGAGCGTTAGCTCCGGGCCGCCGACAACAGGCGCTTGCGCCGGGACTTCTGGACACTTTGTCCAGAAGTTCAGCGGGTTTGGGGAGCTCCCCAACAAGCATTTTCACGGGCCTGCGGCCTGTGAAAAATTCGGAGTGTGGCCACACCCGAATTGCTTGCCGAAACCGCGCAACCCCGCAACGTGGCATGAAAAAACGGAGGCGCGTGCTTCTCTTACGCATCCTCCGCTTCTTTAGCCGCTATCATCGCTTGGATCGTGGCTTCTACAATTTTCAATTCCTTTTCGTCCAGAGCGTTGAGCATGGCGTCAATCCGCTTTCTGCACTCACTACCCTTATTCTTGGACGGATAGAAATATTGATCTACCGATATATCAAACATTGTCACCATCTGATAAAAGGTGTTAAGGCTGGGGTGCTGGCCGTCATTCTCGTTATACATGATAGTGCGCGGAGCCCGGTCAACAATATAGCCCAGTTGCTCCTGTGTCATCCCGCTGGCTTCCCGCGCTCTCTTGATGGCGAGCCCAATATCGTGAAAATCAAATCGTCGTTCATCTCTCTCAATCTTCATAACATCACCTAATGTAATTCTACATTTCAGGTGTTATTATTTGAACGACTGTATATTTCATGTTACCGACTAAATAATTTCATGTTCACAGAATGTTTTCATCTACACTATTGGAGTAGTGTTGACAGTTGGAAACTATTGTGATAGTATTGTAGCATAAACTATTGCAATAGTTCAAAGAAAGGATTTGATGATATGGCAATTAAGCTCTTTGATTCCGAGCTAAAAGTCATGGATGTGCTATGGAAAGAAGGTGACAAGACCGCAAAGCAAATTTCCGATATTCTCAAAGAGGAAATCGGCTGGAACATGAACACCACCTACACCGTGATCAAAAAGTGCATCGCGAAAGGTGCCATTGAGCGTAGCGAACCAAACTTCATGTGCCATGCGCTAATTACAAAAGAGGTTGTGCAAGAGGCGGAGGCAGAGGAGCTGATTGGCAAGCTGTTTGACGGCTCCCCCGACAAACTGTTTGCCGCCTTGCTGGACAATCAAAAGCTATCCAGGGAGCAAATTGAAAATCTGCGCCGGATGGTGGCTGAATTGGAATAGGAGGTAACGCATGAGCCTATTTCAAATGAGCGTGGCCGGAGGAGTATTGATCTTATTCATTGTGGTTATCCGCGCATTGGCAATCCATCGTTTGCCTAAAACAACCTTTTTAGCGTTGTGGATGATCGCGGCTCTGCGCTTGCTCCTGCCATTCTCCATCCCGCTGCCTTTCAACATCCATATCGGCCTTGATGTTTTTTCAGATGTGGTTCAAGAATTACCCTCTGGAAATATCGCTTCTACTTTACCGGGGGATAGTCCGCCGTCTTATGATATAGGTACGGCTGTTCCAAGTCCTGTAACAGAACGCATTTCCATCTTTGTGATGCTTTGGCTGGTTGGTGCGCTGTTGTTAGTGCTCTACTTCTCCATCTCTTATCTGCGGAGTATGCGGAAATTTAGAATGTCTATCCCCGACAACACACCGTATATCCAAAATTGGTTGACCGCACACCAAATTTCCAGACCCCTTGTGGTGCGGAGTTCAGATTTGATTTCCTCTCCGCTGACCTATGGCATCCTGCATCCGGTGATCCTATTGCCCAAAAAACTTGATCGAAATGACCAGGCGGCATTGAAGTATGTACTGACCCATGAATATGTCCACATTCGGCGCTTTGACGCAATCACAAAAATTCTCTTTGCTGCTGTACTCTGCATCCATTGGTTTAATCCGTTGGTTTGGGTCATGTATGTTCTCGCCAACCGGGATATAGAGTTGTCGTGTGATGCCTGGGTTATCCGAATGATGGGTGAAAAAAATCGTTCCTCCTATGCGCTGATGTTAATTAAAATGGAGGAAAAGAGAAGCGGTATGTCCGCTTTATACAGCCATTTTGGCAAAAATGCAATTTCAGAAAGGATTGAAGCAATTATGAAATTCAAAAAGACATCTATTTTGGCGTGTACTTTGGCACTTGCCTTGATTGCTGGTGCAACAACGGCATTTGCCGCAACAAATTCCGATGCTACTGCCGACACTTCTAAGGAGAAATTGTTCGGCCAGTTGTCTGCTACCGATGATAATGTAAAGAGTGATGGAACGGTCGCTGTTCAAAAAGTAGATCAAAGTCCGTTTGCCGAGGTAGACCAGGAAAGCAACAATTCCGGCAATGATGCAACTGCGGAACAAGATGGGATTGCTAATTTCCCCACACAAGGCACAAAAACCTCGATTGCCGCCAAGTCGTCTATCTACTACAATTTCGGTACAGGAGCAAACAATACCTTCTATGAAGCTGATACTGTAATTGAGTTTTCCATTCAGTGTGTTTATGCGGACATTCCAGTTCAAGTTAGCTTGGTTACTGCTGATAAAACAGAGGTAATTTCATCTCAGGTAGTTGAGAGCAATGAGGTGACACCCATTTCCTTTACAATTCCAGAAGATGGTGATTATTTAATCTGCATTACAAACGAGAGTGCATCAAGAACGCAAGAATATAGTCATATGATCGCGCGATAAAGCGATATGCTGCGAAACACGGGATAATAAAAAAACCGTTGTTTCGGCGGCTGGTCATCCATGCGCCCTGACATAATACAGTAGCCTGACGGCGGTTTTGAGAAATCAAGGCCGCCGTTTTCTTTTTGAAAAATAAGAATACGGGGGGTGTGTTAAAGTCGCCCTTTTTTAAGGATACGGCGGTGTCCGGGAGGTATCGCTGTGTCCTTTTTCTTTTTTCATCCCTCTAACTTGTCAAAAAAAGTCCACCCGCTCAGCAGGATCAGTCCGGCGGTGGATATGCAGTTTGGCAGTACATAAATGAATTTATCATTTCGTGCGCTTGCGTGACTTTGTGTCGCGCAGGCGCATTTTGTTTGTCCGACTTCTGGACACTTTGTCCAGAAGTGCGGGGCGGCTCCCCAGGGTGCCGCTCCCCGCCAGCTCCCCATTTTGTTTCCGCTCAACCCATCAACCGAAACAAAATGGAGGACACGCTATGACAACGATCAATCTGAAAGATTTTTATTACTGGTACTTAACGGACGAGCTGGTGGAGGTGCCTGACGAGGTAGCCGAGGAACTCATGGCCAGCAAGCGGCGCGAGGCCGCCCATGCGGAACGGGTGCGCTACAACAAGGCTTATTATTCCCTGGACTGTGACGATGGGATCGAATACTCCGCCTGCCTGCACGAGCCCAGCCCCCAGGAGCTCATGGATCGCAAGGAGCTGTTCTTCCGGCTGTGGAACGCTCTCAATTCCCTGCCGGAAATCCAGGGCCGCCGCGTGGACGCTCATTTGATCCTGGGAAAGAGTTACCGTCAGATCGCCCGCGAGGAGGGCGTGGACAAGAGCGCCGTCCGCTGCTCCGTGAAATGCGGGATTGAGCGCATGAAAAAATATTTGCAGGAAAATTTCTAAGTTACCATCTCCATTCACCCCTCTTTTTCTGGTGGTATGTGAGAGGAGGTTTTCTCTCCGCAAAGGAGGCGCGGGGGCCACAGGCCGCCGCCCCCCTTTGTGGGGGAGCGCCGCTGCCGAGTATGGCTGTCTTATGACGGGGCAAGAAAATGAGCGCGGCGCTCCCCGCCATTTATGAAAGTGAGGGATTACAGAATGGACTATG
The DNA here is from genome assembly GCF_015558525.1 of Anaeromassilibacillus sp. D41t1_190614_C2. Classification (NCBI taxonomy): domain Bacteria; kingdom Bacillati; phylum Bacillota; class Clostridia; order Eubacteriales; family Acutalibacteraceae; genus Anaeromassilibacillus; species Anaeromassilibacillus sp. D41t1_190614_C2. The sequence continues at coordinate 88,941 of NZ_JADMOD010000002.1, forward strand.
ATCCTATGTTGGCTGCTATGCTGTCCCAGCCGTGGAGCAACAACGCTTGCCGTGGCTATGTCATCTATGCCATGGAGAACTGCGGGTTTTCTCCCAACGACATCCGGCGCGTGGTGGCGGAGCTCTATGAGGTTTTCGACATCCGAAGTCTGGAAGAGGCTCAGCAGCACTTTGAGGAAAGCCCTTACTGACTTCTGGACACTTTGTCCAGAGGTAGCCATTTAGCCGGACGGCCAGCACTTTCGTGGTGCTGGCCGTTTCTGCTCATCATTGGAAATACTGGCGAATAACTGCAAAGGAGGTTTTCTGTGAAGCTAAACGCACAAGTGATTGAAAAGATGCAGAGCGTCAATCTTGACGCGGTGGATAAGGAAACGCTTGTTGACGCAAGCGGTTTTGTTTTTGATAATTCGTTGCCGCTGGAAAAGCGAGCTGCTCGTATGCTGGAACAGTTGAAAAACCCCTATTGTTTCCGCTATGGCGATATGGCCATCAAGCTGGAATTTGCCGAGGACGGCCCCTCTCTCCAGGAACTGCTGACGGGCTTTTTCCTGCGGCAGAAAAGCGGACTGTAACGATCCGCTACTTCCAGACACTTTGTCCAGAGGTGGAGTCATCCTTGTTGTACCCCCGGTGCAGAGGTATAATATAGATGTAATGTGATAGGAAGGAGGACACATGGCAAGAACAGCAAACCGGGGGACAATGAGCGCCAGTTCCCCAACTTCATACAATGTGATGCGCTGGAGATTAGGGAAATACATTCGCCTTTCTAAAGAAGATTTGCTCCGTGGCCGCGATGAAAGCAACAGCGTGGTAAACCAGCGGCGGCTCCTGGAACAATACCACCAGGCCCACCTGGATGAGTTCTATGAGGGCGCGGAAGCGGACGTATATGTGGATGACGGAAAAACAGGTACGGACACCAACCGCGAGGACTTTCAGCGGCTCCTGTCCGATATATCCAGCGGCAGAATTAACTGCGTGATTGTAAAAGACCTGTCCCGGCTTTCCCGAAACTATACCGATGCCGGAAACCTGATTGAAAATCTTTTCGTCCGGCTCAACGTCCGTTTTATCAGCTTGGCGGAGGGCGTGGACAGCTACCGCAACCCCGACAGCGTATCAAATATAATCGTCCCCATTACCAACGTAATGAACGATCAATACTGCTACCAGACCTCAAAGAAAATCCGTCAGGTGTTTGATATGAAGCGCCGCAATGGTGAGTTTATCGGCTCGTATGCTCCGTATGGATATGTGAAAGACCCCGGCGATAAACACGCTCTGCTGGTTGACCCGGAGGCCGCCGAAGTAGTCAAAAGCATTTTTTCCATGTTTCTGTCTGGCATGAATAAGCGCGGGATTACCTATTATCTGAACGATCATGGTGTCCTTTGTCCCACGGCCTACAAGAAACAGCAGGGGCTCAAATACAATGCTCCCAACGCCCAAAGCAATCCTATGTGGAGCACGATTACCATAGACACGATCTTGAAAAACCGCGTCTATGTGGGGGATATGGTACAGGGCCGTCAACGGGTGAAAAGCTATAAAATCCATATCCAGGAGCGGGTGCCGGAGGAAGATTGGTTTATCGTAGAAAATACCCACGAGGCCATAATTGACCGGGAAACCTTTGATAAGGTGCAGGGCCTGCTCAAACGCGACACGCGCACAGCTCCAAAGGCAAAGCAGCTTTACCTGTTCAGCGGCTTTCTGAAATGCGCCGACTGCGGCAGGGCGATGTCCCGTATCGCTTCAAAAGGCATTTATATCTATTACCAGTGCGGAACATATAAAAGCCTTTCAAAAAAGGCTTGCACCATGCACTCCATCAAGAGTGACCGCCTGGAGGCGGGCGTCCTGTTTGCAATTCAACAACAGGTACATTTGGCTGTTGCCTATTCAGAGTTGGTGTCCCGTATCAATTCCGCGCCCCTCAAAAAAAGCAAGTCAAAGCGGCTGGAGGATGCCATCGCCGCAAAAGAAAAAGAGCTTGCTAAAATCATGCGATATAAGCAAACCCTTTATCAAGACTGGAAAGACGGGGAAATCACCCGCAACGACTACCGCCACATGAGCGAGGACTATGAACGGCAAGCCGAGGCCCTAAATAATGTCCTGCGGACGCTGACAGACGAGCAGGAACAACTGGAAAACGGCGTGGATGCAGAAAGTCCTTTCCTGGCAGCATTTCTCAAATATCAGAACATCGACAAACTGACACGGGAAATTCTGGCCGAGCTCATTGATTATATCAAAGTTTACGAGGGCGGCAATATTAGCGTGAAATTCAAATACGCTGACGAGTTCCGCCGCATGGCTGAATATATCGAGCTCAACGCCCCTATGGTTCAAGAGGCCGCGGGCTGATATATGGCCCTATTACCTAATCCGTTTGCTGGTTTTCCTAATATATATTGCCCATATGATGATCCAGTAGATCCCACGGGATTCGAAAAAAATAATGTGCTGTTTAACTGGCCAGAATTTGGTGACCGATTGATTATTGGAAAGTTCTGTTCTATAGCAAGTGGAACGCAGTTCCTTATGAACACGGCCAACCACCGGATCAGCAGCGTCACAACGTATCCCTTCCATGTTTTGGTGGAGCTTGGGAGGAGCATACACCGCCCCACCTGGAGCAACTGCCCTTTAAGGGGGACACAGTGGTAGGAAACGACGTATGGATTGGCCGGGAGAGTCTTATCATGCCCGGCGTCAAAATTGGAGATGGCGCAATCATCGCTGCGCGTTCGGTGGTGACGAAAGACGTTGGAGCTTATCATGTAGTCGGTGGAAATCCAGCAAAATTCCTCAAGAAACGGTTTTCCGAGGATCTCATCGATTTGCTTTTACAAGTAAAATGGTGGGATTTTGCACCGGAAAAGTTGGTAGGGATTCTTCCACTATTGTGCAGTTCCGATTTAGAACAAGTAAAAAAGCGATTGCAGGATATAGTAGCGACCCTTTAAATTGCTGTTAAACCTGCGACCTAAAAAATCCCCGCTCTTTTTGAGAGGGGATTTTTCATATCGGTACTAATTTAAGAGGTTTTATGGGAGTGTTCAATCGTTTCGTTATCGGCCGGCATTGAAATTGTAACAATTTTCTTTTTGCCTAATGGAAAATAAATGGAAGGATTCCCGTTGATTTTCCAAAAGGTTTTAGGTATTATATCTAATAAACGGCTTATATATTTTACGAAAAGGTGAAGAAACTTAAATAAATCTTAATTATATGATAGATGTATTGACTTTTTGAAAAACCGAGTGTACCATTGTATTAATTTATTGGTACAATATAACTGTATCAGCGGGATTTTCCAAAAGGCTTACTTTTTCTAGGAATAAACAGCCCGCTTTTACAGCATATTTTGGCGCTGTGAGATTTACTGGTTGGTGAACCTATGGCGCATGGAACATGTGATGGAGGCTGAATAGCGTGAAAAGAAAGAAAAAGGTTTTGATCATCATTGGCGTTTTGGCTGCTGTGGCTGTGGGCGTTATGGTCTTCCGTCCGCGTGATACGGGCACAGCTGCATTTCCAGTGGAGCTCTCACCGCTGCAAAAGACAACGCTGCGCAGCACAATCAGCACCAATGGCAATGTTGAAAGCACGGACTCTGTAAACGTTTATACCAACTTGACTTATCCGGTGAAGGAGATCTTAGTCGAGGTGGGGGACCATGTCAACGAAGGGGATGTCTTGTGCGTGTTGGATTCTGAGGACCTGCAGCAGCAAATTAAGCAGCAGCAGATTTCCATCTCAACAGCCAGTGCAAACAACCAACAGCAGATTGAAACAAACCAAAAACGATACGACGATGCGATGGAAACCTTAAATGCGGGGCTAAACACCGATTTGAACACCGCTCAGCAGAATGTAGACGATGCCAAGCGCAGAATGGACAATGCGCAGAAAGATCTAGATGACGCCAAGGCCAAGTTAGACAGCAATCTCAATACGGAGTTGATTTCTGCGCAATCTGCTTATGACACCGCTTCGACAGAACTCGGCCGAGCAGAAAAAGCTTTGAAAGACCGCCGCAATGAACTTGGCAGCTACTATACTGACTTGGAGAGGGACTATCGAGAAGCCTTGAAGAAATATGAACGCGCTGTCAAAAACGACGACGATGATGTGGAGGAGCTCAAAGCCGATGTGCTTGAATTAAAGCAATCCTTGGCGGAGGCTGAAGATGAGGCGGATGCGCTTTATATGAGCGGCACGCAGACACTTAGCATCGAACAGCTGCGTCGGAACGTCACCGATGCACAGCAGGCATACAATACAGCGAAGCAGAGTTTGGATGCCGCAAAAAAAGCGGTGAATGACCAGCTTGGTACATATGAAACAGAGTTCACAGCTGCAAAGGATGCCTATAACAACGCCTTAAAAGCGCAGAAGGCTACCCAGGCCGCTGTGACGCACGGCTTAGAGGACGATCTCCAAGCGATCGAGACCAGCAAGCTTTCTGCTGATGACCGCGCACAGCGCGAGGAGCTCAAAAATATGCAGGATCGTTTGAGCAAGTGTACAGTGACTGCGCCGGCCTCCGGTACCATTACTGCAGTTTATGCGACAGAGGGGGCGGCCCCGAACGGTGTCCTGTTCCAGATTGAAAATACCGACGCGCTTCAGGTCGATGTAAAGATCAAAGAGTATGATGTCAATTCCCTCAAGCCGAATATGGCGGCCATCATCAAGGCAGATGCCACCGGGGATGAAGAATATGATGGCTATTTGGAGAAGATTTCCCCTTCAGCGGTCCGTACACCGGAAACAGCGGAGGCCGCCAACACAGCAAATACCAAAGATGTGGAGTTCGATGCCACAGTGGTTGTATCCTCCAAAGAAACGAACCTGCGCATTGGTATGACAGCCCGCGCCGATATTATCACTGAGCAGAAGGACAATGTTTTCGCAGTTCCATATGATGCTATTTCTACAGCGGCGGATGGCAGCTCGGTTGTGTATACGGTCAAAGCGCAGGAGGATGGAAGTATGGTTGCGGAAGCAGTTCCAGTCACACTGGGGTTAGAGACCGACTATGAGGTGGAAATTTCCGGCACAGGCCTCGTTGAAGGGATGCAAATTATTTCGGACGGCAAGCAGATTCAGCCGGGAATGCCGGTATCCACCATGCCAGGAGCTGGCGTACTGCCGCAGGATGCGGCGGGTAGTACGGCTGGAGAGGAAGTTGTGGCGGATGAGTAAGACAGTTATCGAAATGCACGATATTGTAAAAACCTACTACATCGGGACGCCCAACGAACTGGAGGTCCTGCACGGAATCAGCCTGGAAATCCACGAGGGGGAATTTGTTTCCATTGTAGGTGCGTCTGGTTCTGGCAAATCCACACTGATGAATATCATCGGCGCTTTGGATCACCAGACTTCCGGTGAATATACGCTCGACGGCGTCCCCATGACGGAGATGAACAGTCGGAAGCTTTCCCAGATACGCAACCGCAAGATCGGTTTCGTATTCCAAACATTCAACCTTATTCCGCGTTCTACCGCCCAAGGCAATGTAGAACTGCCGATGTTGTACGCGGGGATTCCGAAACGAGAACGGAGCAAACGTGCGAAAGAACTTTTGGCGATGGTGGAAATGTCGGAGCGTGCCAAGCATATGCCCAACGAACTTTCTGGCGGCCAGAAGCAGCGTGTGGCGATTGCGCGCGCTATGGCCAACGACCCGGCGATCATCCTCGCTGACGAACCAACCGGCGCTCTGGACAGCAATACCGGCCGCCTGGTGATGGACATTTTTCATGAACTGCATAAGAAGCAAGGGAAGACCATCATCTTGATCACCCATAACAACGAACTTGCGGAGGAAACAGAGCGGATTATCACCATCCACGACGGCCGGATCGTTCAGGAACGCGACAAGCGCACCGGAAAGCAGGAGGTGCAGCATGAATCTGTTTGAAAATATTTCCCTCGCTGTCGCGGGCTTGATCTCCAATAAGATGCGCGCCTTGCTCACCATGCTGGGCATTATCATCGGTATTGGTTCGGTGATCGCGATTACGTCCGTAGGCGATGCTATGACCGGTGTGGTCAGTTCCTCTATGGAAAGCATGGGCGTAAACAACGTTGCAATCCAGGTTACTCCTCGCGACTACACCAGTTCCTATACTTATACGGAAGACGACCTCATCACGGACGAGATGATCGAGCAGTACCAGAACAAATATAGAAATGAAATTGTCGGCATTGGCTTGATGGAGAGTGCCGGAAGCGGCGTGATCACCAAATTCCATGAGGACAACAAGGTGAGCTTGGAAGGAGTTAACGAAGGGTTTGCGACGGGTGCGACCGGGACACAGGTGGATATGCTTCGCGGCCGCTTCATCAACGAATCCGACACGCAACGCGGAAAATATGTAGCTGTGATCGCGAAATCTTTGGCAGACACGCTCTTTCCTGGCAATCAAGAGATCCTAGGGCAGGAGATCAAGATCCAGATGGACAGTGGTGGGCGTCAGACCTTCACGATCGTTGGAGTCTATGAGGATCAGGCGAACAGTTTCTTGATGGGTTCGGCGGGGATGAGCAGCACCATCTATATCCCAATTTCGACGGCCTACCGTGTGTTGGATTATACCCCCGACGGATACTATTACTTTTACATTGCTGTCCAGCCGGGCCTGGACTATCAGGCGTTTGCGGAAGAATCTGCGGGATTTTTCAACGACCGCTTCTATGTAAAAAATGAAACGATGCACTGCGAGGCGCAGAGTCTGGAATCTATGGTCAAACAGGTCAACGACATGTTAGGCACGATCTCCACTGCGATTGCTGTCATTGCTGGCATTTCGCTTCTAGTCGGCGGCATTGGCGTGATGAACATCATGTTGGTGTCTGTAACAGAACGTACCCGTGAAATCGGCATCCGCAAAGCGCTTGGCGCGCCAGATAGTGCGATACGGACGCAGTTCATCGTGGAATCCATGATCATCTGTGTCATCGGCGGTGCGTTGGGAATCCTGTTGGGCGCCTTGCTCGGCTATGCGGGCGGTGTCCTGTTGGGAATGCCTGCAGTGCCTTCTATCGTCTCCATTGTGATTGCGGTTGGGTTCTCCATGTTGATCGGTGTGTTCTTTGGTTATTACCCGGCGAATAAAGCGGCAAAACTCGATCCAATTGATGCCCTGCGGTATGAATAAAGCCCGTCTGTCTTTCAAGCACCCGGTGCTGTAAAGAGACAATGGCGATTGCCCCCGGATGTAAGCCAAAAGCTTCATCCGGGGGCATTTTATGTCCAGCGCAAAGGAGACCTTTTATAATTCCCTGGGCGGCCTGCCGGCCAATCGGTTTTTATGGCCTTTACGAGGGAAAATCTGGGATCGGTAAAAAATCCATACAAATTTCAAATTTCCATGTTATACTTCCAAACAGGAGTTGATGAAAATGAAACGAATTCTCGTGGTGGAGGACGATCCGGATATCCAGGAGATGCTCTGCGCGTACCTGCGCGATGCAGGATATGAAACCGGTACGGCAGGAGATGGGCTTGCCGCTCTGGATCGTTTTCACAGCGGTGTTTGGAACCTAATCCTCTTGGATATCATGCTTCCCAAGGTGGACGGGTACGGCGTCTGCGAGTTGATCCGCCGGGAATCCAGCGTGCCCGTCATCATGCTCACCGCCCTGGATGCGGAGGAAAACCAGCTCAAGGGCTTTGATCTGGATGTCGATGATTATGTGACAAAGCCATTTTCTATGCCGGTCCTGTTGCGGAAAATTGCCGCTGTACTTCGCCGCGCGGGAAATGGCGAAGTGGAAAATAGCCTGTTGCTTTATCAGGATCTGATTCTTGACCTGGATGCCTACCGGGTGACGGAGGGTGGCCAACCGGTCGACCTGACCAGCCGGGAATTTGAATTACTGCGGGAGCTTCTGCAAAATCAGGGGCGTGTCCTGACGCGGTCTGTCTTGTTGGGAAAACTCTGGAATTACGATTTTTTGGGTGATGAACGCATCGTAGACAGCCACATCAAAAACTTGCGTAAGAAGCTCAAAGGAGATTACATTGAGACGGTCCGGGGGGTGGGGTATCGTGTGGAAAAAGTGCATTAAGCGGGTTGGCGGCAGCTTGACGCTCCGCATCTTCCTAATCACCTTTTCGATTTTGGCGGCGGCTTGCGCATTGACCTATGGGTTTGTTGCTTGGGCGACGCCGATTTCCTACAGCACAATTGTGAACAGCGACCTGGCAGAAAAGGCGACGGCGCTGACGCAAGCGTTGGAAAAAACCACGCTGGCTGAGTGCGGCCCTTTAGTAGACCGTTTTATCCTTGACACTGGCGTGAGTATCTTGGTAAGCGATGCAGAGGGAAATCCGGTTGAGCTACCAAACTCGATTGCGATTGCAACTGCTAGCGATTGCTTGGAAGAGGAGGACAACGTCATGGTTTTCCAGGACGGTTCGGAAAGCGCGCCTGTGGAAGAGAGCAAGACAGACGCTGGAAGCCCTTCGGAGGACACATTCCAAGTCTCCGACGAGCTGGTGACCGTGACGAGCGACGCAGCCCAATATTCCTTTTCGTTTCAGGGAAGCGACATGCCCTATACGATGACGGTGCTCAGCAGTGTCACCGCTACCAACCAGACAGTCGAAGCATTGGGCCAGGTGCTGCCTTTTTTATTGATTGTCGCCCTGGTGATCTCCCTATTAGGGGCGATTATCTATTCCCGTTATATCACCCGTCCAATCGTGCAGCTCAGCGGTATTTCGCAACGGATGGCAAATTTGGATTTCAGCTATAAATGTCAGGAAAAGCGCGGTGACGAAATCGGCGTATTGGGCCGGAACCTCAATGAACTCTCTGAGCGCCTTTCCACCTCTCTGAACGATTTGCGAGAGGCCAACTGTGCGCTGCGCCAGGACATCGACCGCGAACGGGAGCTGGAGAAGCAGCGGACAACCTTTTTCTCCGCCGCCTCTCACGAGCTAAAGACGCCAATTACCGTATTGAAGGGACAGCTTTCAGGGATGCTTGCCGGGGTGGATATCTACAAGGATCGAGAAAAATATCTCGCGCGTTCCCTTGCGGTCGCTAGCCGGATGGAAGCGCTGGTACAGGAAATTCTGATGGTTTCACGCATGGAGCGTGCAGACGTGCCGTTAAAGCGCGAATCCTTGGATCTCACTCGTTTGGTAGAACAGCAGGTGCAGCAAATGGAAGAGCTGGCCATGCTACGGGGACAGGCGTTATATGTCGAGGCTGTGTCAAATTTGATTGTCGAAGGCGATCGTGTGCTGTTGCAGCGCGCCGTAGGGAATCTGCTGTCTAATGCGTTACTTTATTCGCCAGAGGGGGAGACAGTACAGGTTTGCCTCTTTGAGCAAGAGGAAAAAATAATTCTCACCATCTCTAACAGCGGAGTCCAAATCCCGATAGAGGATCTTCCGCATCTCTTTGAAGCATTTTACCGTGTAGAGGCCTCCCGTAGCCGCGGAACCGGTGGCAGCGGCCTGGGTTTGTACATTGTCAAGATGGTTTTAGACCGGCACAGGGCGGCGTATCGGGTGGAAAACGTCCCGGATGGGGTCCGCGCTACGGTAGTTTTCCCAAAGGCGTAACCAGCTGCCGAGAGGGCGAGCTATTTTGAGGGCGACCTACAGTCTCTTTCTGGCAGGCACGCGGCTGGCCCTATCCAAACGGAATGATGATAATATGGGAACATAACGGGTTTACTACAGCCGGAATTCCCTTTCCGGTTGGCAGTAAACCCGTTTCCTTGTGTCCTACGGACTCAACGAAGGTAGATACAGCTATATTTTTACGTTTCGTAAACAAATCTTCAGCATTTTCAAAATATTTGGATGATACAATGCAGGCATTCGCAAAAGAGCATAAAGCCACGGGCCCGAGGATGTTTTAAAAGCAGACGGTTGTGACATAAAGGAGGGAAAACCATGGCCAATTTTCTAAAGAGTGTATTTCAGGATAGGAGAGAATGCGCTAAGGTTCAACAAAATGAGGGCCAGCGCGTACTCCAAACGGCAAAAGTGGAAGCAAAAACCAAGAGCGGAGCCCCGGATTGCACGGCAGCACAGCAGGCGAAACACGGCGTACAAGCGGTAAGAATCAACGAACGGATTGCACAAGCTCAAAATCGCTTCCGAGTTGTACAAAGAAAAAATGAATCCCCAAATTAGTATGGAAAGGAACCTGATGTGGAACGAGATCTGCCAGGGCAATGATCCTGCAAAGGTGTTCCATCCTTTTAAAGGGAACTTTTGAATGCAAAGTATAGTCCTATGAAAAATAACAGCGGTTTGAGATCGGATCTCAAACCGCTGCGGAGCAATTACAGTTTGTGTAGGAGTAGCTATTTTTGAACCGTCCTGAGCTGCCGGGCTTGGGTGACGATGCCGCCAAGGAGGATAAGCGCGATTCCAGTTCCAATGATAATCCATTGCAGTGGGACCATATCGGCCAATGGGCCGAAGATTGCCATACCAACCGGCAAGAATCCAGCGTACATTGTACTGAATAATCCAAAAACACGCCCTTGCATGGAAGGGATAGCTTTTTCCTGTAACATGGTGGTAATAGCTGTTTGTACGATTGTCAGCGCCACTCCGTAAAAAAGCATGAAGCACAAATAGAGGATAAAGTTTTTTGCAAAGCCCATGCTGGCTGCAAAGAATCCAAAAAGCAAAAGGCCCATCGCCAAAGTCGTTTCTCCGCGCTGATAGCCGCCCCATATGCTCATTATAACACCCCCGGCCATCATGCCTGCAAAGCCGGCCAATTCCACTGCGGTGAGACACCAATAAGTATCTCCAAAAGTGCGCCGGACGAGAAGCCCTGCGAGATAACCAGCTGGGACACAAAAGAACGTGAACAGTCCATATACAATCAACAGTACTCCGATCGGTTTATCTGCGAAAACATATTTTACGCTGGTTTTTATGTCGGAACAAAGGGAATCCTTTTGGGCAATAGGGTTTTGCTTCGGGAGAACAAGGAAAGACAAAAGGCCTGTTCCAAGGAGTGCTGTTACAACATCAATCATCAGAGTCGCAGGTAGTGTGCTGATGGAAAAGACAGCCCCCGCAGCAGCTGGCGCAGCAAAATTGACAATGGACTGCATGGTTGCATAGATACCGTTATACCGCATGAGTTGGCCTTTTGGGACGAGTTGCGGGATCACAGCTTGCACTGCCGGGGTTTGAATTCCTGCACCGAGAGAACGAATGGCCGACATAACAAGCAGGCTGGACAATAGAGCCGTATTGGATGAAATGAGTGGAATTGCAAATATCATCAAAAGGGTAACAAAAGCAATCAAAGAATCTGCGCTGGCAATTAGTATTTTTCGATTATACCGGTCTGCCCATATGCCACCCAAAAATGAAATAAAAAATTGCGGCAAATAAGAGCAAATGGTAAAGGATGCCACCCATGCACCGCTGGATGTTTGCATGGTTGCATACCATACGAGCGCCATCTGGACAAGCGTTGAGCCAAAAAGTGTGATGCATTGGCTGATTAGGAAGAGGATGGCGCGTTTTTTCCAGCTGATGCGTTGCCTATTTTTCATGGATGTGTCCCTCTTCCTTTTTAGGGGGAGTAAAGACAAAGCGCTGTGTCGGATATCCGAACTCAGTCAGCCGTTCTTTTTCTACAAAGCCAAGTTGTATCAATCTCTTGCGATGGCCTAAATCGGCTTTATCATTTACACGAAAGGTTGTTGTACTAATTTCTTGCCGGGGCAGATAGGTTTCTAATAAAGTGTTTAAAAATAGCTTTTGGATACCGCAACTGTGATACTGAGGGTGTATACCAAAGAATTCAATGCTGCCCGGGGCATAAGTAAACGCCATTGCAGCGATCAGAATGTTTCCATCTTTTAGCACAAGCGCGCGTTTTTCGAGTATACTTCCCTTGAGCTTTTTTAAATAAACGGTTTCATCCATCATTGGATATCCATCGATAGAGAGCCGCATTAAGTCCATCCAAGCAGGGATGTCCGCAAGTTCAGCTTGGCGGATGTTTTGCTTTGCGGGTTCTAGGATGGATATATTTCTGCACAAAGGAAATCGCAACTGCAAAGGATAAAAGTTTTGATTGTTCCGGTACGCCGCAGGAGGCAATTTATACATGGATTTAAAGGCTGCCGAGAACGACTGCTGACTCTCATATCCGCATTGAAAGGCAATCTCAAGGATTGGTTTATCAGAGAAGATCAATAATTTTGCCGCCTCGGTCAGTTGACGGCGTTGCACATAATCATGCACGGTCATTCCTACTGTTTCCGCAAAAAGGCGGTGCAAATGATACTTTGAATAGTGAATAGCCCCTGCAATCATTTCCAATTCGATTTTGCCATCAAGATGACTTTCGACATAGTCGATAACGGCATTGACACAGATAGTTTTGTTTTCCAGTTATATCTCCTCCTTTCTATGACACATCATAACAGAACCAGCGGAAAATATTTTCATCATTATTGCGGAGATTGTGGTCCATCCATAAATAGGTAAGGAGATTAGAAATAGGCGTTCTGAACCGATCGTTGGATGGATTGCAAAGGTAACCTTTGCGCATAAAATTTTAGATGTAAACAAAACTTTAACATCTCTTTGGTAGTATAATAAAAATTAGAGGGACGTTCTACTTGCGCTGATGAAAAGACATTCATGCGTCTTTTCTCATAAAACGGTAGCACAACCGATAGATGACTTGAAATGGCAAATCCGTCCCTCCCGGAATGGAAGGATTTGGCTTAGAAAATAGAGATATCAAAAGCGATATCACCATCGAAGAAAAAGAGGAGAGAGGCAATGTCTTTTAAGAGAAGAGCTGGAGGAAACCAATGGAACCGTTAAAAAAAGCCCTTCATAAACTCCTATTCCCAGGAAAGGCCGTTGTCCTTTTAAGTGTCCTTCTGTCGGCCTTTCTGCTGGCATATACTTTCTCATCCGATACGCAGCATGCCAGCCCAGTTGCATATATAGCCTATCTTGTTTCGGCCTACTCGTTAACGGTTGTATGTACGAATGGGTTCCTGCTCTTTCGGAAGGGTGCCGGTTTTGCCCGCCAGAATGTCTGGGTCAACCGTTATATCACAGATGTCCCGTTTCGTGTACACATTTCCCTCTATCTATCATTGGCAATCAATATCCTTTATGCTGTTATCAAATTTATTTCCGGCGTTCACTACCGCTCTCTTTGGCTGGTTTCTATCGCAGTTTACTATGGGTTATTGGCGCTGATGCGTTTCCTATTGCTGTGGCGCGAAAGCCCCCAGAGCATTGAGAAAAATAGAAGGTCTGCGCTTCGCCGGTATCGTTTCTGCGGGATCATATTGCTGCTGATGAATCAAGCGCTCGCCGTGATCGTCCTTTTGATCGTTCAGCAGAACCGCCGTTACGAATATCCAGGGACGTTGATCTATCTTATGGCGGCCTATGCGTTCTATTCCATTATCATTGCCACTAAGAACTTTATAAAGTACCGAAAGCATCATAGTCCCATTTTGGCTGCGGCAAAGGCAATCAACCTAGCGGCAGCCCTTGTATCGATTCTATCTTTGGAGACCGCCATGTTGGCACGGTTCGGCAGCCCTAAAGATGCTGCCTTCCAGCAACAGATGGTTGCAGCTACTGGTGGATTTATCTGCGTGGTGATCTTGGGTATGGCTGTTTCTATGATTGTGCGGTCGTCAAAAGAGATCAAAAACAGCCGGAGTTCTTATACCGTATGAGGGCAAAAGGAAGACCGTCCCTTGGAGATGTTCCAAGAGAACGGTCTTTTTCATAGCTCCTATTATAAGGATGGCGTGGGTTATCCATTGAAAAACGCAAGGGAAGACGGTTATAAGATGTGATGGTCCTTGCAATAGTAGTAAATTCCATCGTCCGCTACATTGCCGCACAAATCGTCTGCGGCAGCCTTCACATTGTCTGTCGCATTTCCCATTGCGACCCCGATGCCAACCGCTTGCAGCATTTCAATATCGTTGGTACCGTCCCCAAATGCAATCGCTTGCTCCTTTGTTAAATGGTAGTAGGCGAGCACTTTTTCAATACCCATCCCTTTTCCGCCGTTTGCAGGGATGATGTCCACAGCGCGGGACCACCAGGCTGTGATCTTCGCACCCTTCACACCGTTTAAAACGCTGGCATACTCGTTTTCATAGCATCCCATCATAATTTGGTAAATCTCTTCTTTCGCTAGAGCTTCGAAATCCTCTGCGATTTCTACCTCTTGTTTGGAAAAAGCATAATACTCCACCAAATCCTGGTCCTTGCCGTTTGCCCCCAATCTGGTCGCGCTGGCAAGCGAAACCGGCCGGTGGATGCGCGTTGCATTTTCGATAATTGTCTGCACATCAGAAGTGGGGATCGGATTGCGGAAAATATCGGTATCCTTTGTATAACAATAGGAGGCGTTAAATGCCAGATATGCGTCGAAGTCCACACCTGGAAAGTGGGGGATTGTCATCGGTGCTCTCCCCGTTGCAATACAAATCCGCAGGCCTTTTTGCTTCAGTTGAATCAATGTGTCCAACATTCTGGGGGTTATCACTTTTTTATTCATATCAACCAAAGTGCCATCAATGTCAAAGAAAGCGATCTTGATTGCACCAAAATTTTGTTGATTCATAGTTTACCTCCAAAGAAATTTATCCGGTCACAAGCGGATGTGTTTTTACAGTAACTTACGGATAAAACCTGCAATATGCGAATGATTTATCGGTGGAAAGGATCGTATTGCAAAACATATTGTGCCAGCTCAAATGTGGATAAAGAAAATTAAATAAAGAAAGAGACTTCAATGCAAAGGATACGTTTGTATCATTTTTAATTGTTTATAACGCTTTCCGCTCGGTTTCACTCGCTTTCCGCCACTTTTTAGGACGCTAATCTCCATGTGTTACGCCGCCGTCTGTGGTGTGTTCTGTGGTAAAATTGCTCCCTTCTCTTTGCCGGCGCCTTTCGCCGGTAGGAGCGGGGAGCGTTTTTCGTGCCTTTAACTGCCTGCATGATCACTCTGAGGGCGAGATTCAGCAAAGCTTTTTGCGTCGGCCGTACCTCAGAAATTGGGGGCTGTAAACAATGGAAGTCAATCGGTTGGAAGTGTTTTGAGAAAAGCATTCAAATCATTCAGCCCGTGTGGCTTATATAGACAATAATAAGTCACATTTGCCTCATCATCCAGAATCGGGATATTGACCCGATTCACGGGATTTCCCTCCCGGTGGAGAACCACATCTGTTGTAAAGCTGGGAAGCGCGGAGAATTTTACCAGTTCTTCAAAGGCTACATCCTCCTGCTCCAGAAAACGAGTATCCGGCATTTTTTGATCGGTCACATTGCGCCAAAAGCCGAGACGATTCCGCAGAAGCATCGTCTCGCCATTGAGATCCTTCATATATAATTCCTTGCTGCCAGAGAGCGGATGTGCCGGCGGCAGGGAGAAATACAGGTGCTCCTCCCCATATTTTACACAGGAAATTCCAGGCTCCTCTACCGGGTACGGCAGGATGATCAGCTGATAGAAGTTATCCCGCAGACCCTGAAGGAGCACATCGTTTTCCCGCATCTCCGAGGAGATCGTCCGGTCCGGATAAAGATCAGAGAGAACCGGAGGGATCTCCCACAAAGGGGCCGGTGCGCAGGAACCCAGCAGGATCGTACGCTGGCTGCGGTCGAAGGCTTGGACACGGCCGATCATGTCCTGGCACTTCTCCATGACCTGCCGCGCGTATTCCGCCGCCATGCGGCCGTTTTCGTTGAACTTGATTTTGTTTTTCTGTCGGTCGAACAGAGAGACCTGAAGCTCCGCTTCCAGCCGTTGCATGGACCGGCTGAGGGCTGGCTGGGACAGGTGCAGGCGCTCCGCCGCGCCGGACAGGGTCCCACACTCCGCGAAGGCCAAAAGCTGCTCCAGCTGGTAGAGCTCAAACACAATCATCACCGCCTTGTAACTATTGTAACAGCCGCCCCAGCGGATTGCAAGGGGGAGTATGCGTTTCAGTTAGAGCGCTCTGCATAATCGGCACTGTACTTTGCGGAAAAACGGGCCTACAATGTGTTCATCCGAAAGAAATCGAGGAAAAGGGAGGCTTGACACCATGCAGTACAGGACGCTCTCCAACGGTGTAGAGTTGCCAATGATTGGCTATGGCACATTCCAAATCAAAGACGCAGCACAGTGCGAGAACTGTGTTTCGGAGGCGCTGGAGACCGGCTATCGTCTGTTCGATACCGCCGCATCCTATGAAAATGAAGCGGCCATCGGCATGGCGCTCCGCAGTTCCGGGCTGCCCCGGGAGGAGCTGTTCATCACTACCAAGCTGTGGGTCCAGGACGCCGGGTACGACGGAACCCTGCGGGCTTTCGACGCATCCTTGAAACGGCTCGGGCTGGACATTCTGGATCTGTACCTGATCCATCAGCCCTTTGGCGACTACTACGGCGCTTGGCGGGCCATGGAGCGGCTGTACCATGAGGGAGCGGTCCGAGCCATCGGGGTGAGCAACTTCACCCCGGAGCGGCTGGTAGACCTATGCATGAACCAGGAAATCAAGCCTATGGTGAATCAAATCGAGATCCACCCGTTTTTCCAGCAGAACACCACCTTGCGGGTCATGGAGGACTATGGGGTTCTTCCCCAGGCGTGGGGCCCCTTCTCCGAGGCACAGAAAGATATTTTCAACCATAAGATGCTGGCCAAGATCGCCGGCAGGCACAGCAAAACCACAGCCCAAGTCATCCTCCGCTGGCATATCCAGAGGAATATCCCCACCGTTCCCAAGACAGTCCACAAGGAGCGGATGATAGAAAATTTGGATGTCTTTGATTTTGAACTATCGGAGAAAGAGATGGAGAGCATCACCAGCATGGACATCGGCCACAGCGAGATCATCGACCACCACAGCTTCTGCACGGCCCGGCAGCTCAACAGTGTGAAGATCCATGGATAATTTGAATTCTTGGAGCGACTTTTCGTGATATAAAGAGGTTTTTGCATGTTTACATTTTCTGTTCCCACGATTGTTCTGTCCAACGAGGCAAGCTATGTCAGCGGCGCTGTATACAATATCGCCCGCGGCTAAAGCACACAACTTAAAACGGATTAATACGAACAGGAGGACTTCTATCATGAACAAAATCGAGACCATCAAGCTGAATAACGGCGTGGAAATGCCTCTGGAGGGCTTCGGCGTGTTCCAGGTGCCGAACCTGGCCGTCTGCGAACAGGCGGTACTGGACGCCATCGCCACCGGCTACCGCCTCATCGACACGGCGGCAGCCTATATGAATGAGGAGGCCGTGAGCAAGGCCATCGCCAAGTGCGGTGTGCCCCGGGAGGAACTGTTCATTACCACCAAGCTGTGGGTTCAGGACGCCAGCTACGAGGGTGCCAAGCAGGCCATTGAGACCTCTATGAAGAAGCTGGGGCTGGACTACATCGATCTGTACCTGATCCACCAGCCTATGGGCGACTATATCGGCGCCTATCGGGCCATGGAGGAGGCCAACGAAGAGGGCAAGCTGAAGGCCATCGGCGTTTGTAACTGCTATCCCCAGATTCTGGCCGATATCTGTGAGACCGTGGAGATCAAACCCGCTGTCAACCAGGTGGAGCTCCATCCCTTCTTCCAGCAGGAAAGCGCCCTGGCGCTGATGAAGGAGTACGGTGTTCATCCCGAAGCCTGGGGACCCTTCGCGGAGGGAAACCATGGTATCTTCACCCACCCCGTCCTAACCAGAATCGGCCAGAAGTACGGCAAGAGTGCTGCCCAGGTAGCCCTGCGCTGGAACGTCCAGCGAGGCGTCACCGTCATCCCCAAATCTGTCCACAAGGAGCGCATGGAACAGAATATGGATATCTGGGATTTCCAGCTCAGCGGCGAGGATATGGCGGAGATTGCGGGGCTCGACATCGGCCGCAGCGAGATTGTAGACCACAGCGACCCCAAATTTGTCCAGATGCTCCATCAGATGAGAATCCACGAATAAAAATATCCTTTTGACACGGCTGGCATGGTCCGACACCATGCCGGTTCCTGCCAGCCGGTTATTTTACGAGGCATAAGCGGACTCTGATTTACACCGAGATATGGGAGGATATCCAGTATGATCTTCTATTTTTCAGCCACAGGCAACAGTCTGTATGCGGCCAAGCGCTTTTCGGACACGCCCGTCAGCATCCCGCAAATTATGCGGGGGACTGAGCGCCAATTCTCCGATGATGCCATCGGGATCGTCTGCCCGGTCTACGCAGGGGAACCGCCCAAGATGGTGAAACGCTTCCTTCGGGAGTCCAGCTTTCAGGCGGATTATTTCTACTTCGTCCTGACCTACGGCTTTGACCAGACCGACGCGCCGGAATTCACGGCCAAGCTGGCGGCAGAGGCGGGGGTCCATGTGGATTACATCGCCTCCATCCAGATGGTGGATAACTATCTGCCGGTTTTCGACATGGATGAACAGATGTCCATGAACAAGCATGTGGAGGAACAACTGTCCGCCGCCGTACGGGCAGTATCCCGGCGGGAACGCGGCATTCCGGAGGCCACCGAGGAAGGGCGGAAGCTCCACGCCCAGGTGTCGGCCATGAACCGCGAGCGGCCGGCCTTTAACGACGGCAGTCAAATTACGGTGCAGGACAGCTGCATCGGCTGCGGGGTCTGCCAGTCGGTGTGTCCTGTGGATAATTTCTACCTGGAGGGTGGAAAGGCAAAGCGGAAGCAAAGCACCTGCGAGTTCTGCCTGGCCTGCGCCCACAACTGTCCGCAGAAGGCCATCGGATTGAGTATAGCGGATAAAAATCCCAATGCGCGCTACCGCAATCCGCATATCTCTCTGCAAGAGATCATCGACGCAAACAGAAATCCATAAAAGGAGTGTTTTATCATGACGACCATCACACTGAACGACGGCAACAAGATCCCCGCCATCGGCTTTGGGGTGTTCCTGATCCCCGCCGACGGTCCCACCTACGACGCGGTGCGGACCGCCCTCAAGGCCGGTTACCGGCACATCGATACCGCTGCCGCCTACTTCAATGAGGCGGATGTGGGCAGGGCGGTCAAGGACAGCGGCATCCCCCGCGAGGAAATCTTTATCACCAGCAAGCTATGGCTCCAGGACTACGGCTACGAGCCGGCCAAGAAGGGTCTGGACACCTCTCTGGAGAAGCTGGGGATGGATTATGTGGACCTCTACTTGCTCCACCAGCCATACGGCGATGTGGCGGGCGCATGGAAGGCCCTGGAGGAGGCCAAGGCCGAGGGAAAGATCCGGTCTATCGGTGTCAGCAACATGACCCCGAAGATCTGGAAGGAATTCGTCCCCCAGTTCAAGATCCTCCCGGCGGTGAACCAGGTGGAGTGCAACCCCTTCTTCCAGCAGCGGGAGCTGCGGGAACTGCTGGCGGGGGACGATGTAAAGATCGAGGCTTATCAGCCTCTGGGCCACGGGGACAGCAGCCTGCTCTCCCACCCGGTTATCGCCAAGTTGGCAGAGAAGTATGGCAAGAATGCTGGCCAGATCATCCTTCGATTTGAAGTACAGAGCGGCCTGATCGTGCTGCCCAAGTCCACCAACCCGATGCGAATTGCCGGCAACCTCCGTATTTTCGATTTTGAACTGACAGAAGATGAAATGAATGAGATGTACGCGCTGGACACCGGCAAGGGCCACCACGATCCAGAGGCCCCTGGCGTGGCGGAGATGCTGCTCCAGAACTATAAGATCCACGATTGATCCAGGAGGAGAAATTACTAAGAGAAAGGACTTTTGTGTGAAGCCCTTTTTATACCCATAGCTGGTGATGGTCATCGCCAGCTATGGCAAAGATGGAACGCCAGACACCATAAACGCCGCCTGGGGAAGCATCGCGGGAGGCAACCAGATCTTTCTGTGTCTCAGCTCCAACCACAAGACCGTGGAGAACACCTGGGGCGAAAGGCCTTTACTGTCAGCGTGGCGGACGAGGCGTATCTGGTGGAGGCCAACTATGTGGGGCTGGTTTCCGGAAACGATGTTCCCGACAAACTGGAGCGGGCTCCATGTGACCCGCAGCGAATTTGTGGACGCGCCTGTGATCGGCGGACTGTCGTTGGTGCTGGAGTGCGGGCTGGCGAGTTATGATCCTTAACTACCTGCATGGCTAACCGGGAGATCCTGACCGCGGTGGGAAGATCATCGTGGAAACGATCCAGAGGGAGGGCTATCCCCGCACTCTGCTGCTGGGCAGCGGTGCCGTCCAGTTTGTCCGAGATGTCCTCCACAAGAAAGTTGGATGAAATTGAAAAATGTGCCGAGTTAAGCGCCCGGTCTGACTTCGGTTAAAAAGATAGCAAAATACTCCTGTAGCAACTTTATCAGGCGAGTCCGTTATAAAAATTAAAAAAAACAGAAAGGACGAACGACCATGAAACATACTCACAAATGGCTGGCTCTGGCCCTGGCTGGGGTCTTGACCCTCTCTTTGCTGGCCGGATGCACTGGGAATGATACGCCCAGCGCATCTGCCAGTAGCTCAACCCCCGAGAAAACGCAGGAAACTGTCACGCAGACAAATTCCGACGCTCTGGTGATTGCGGAGCAAGGCATCTTCTCCGCCGGCGGCACGGTCATTTCCTCGGACGGCACCTTCGATGTGGCCAACTATTACACCTCTCGGGAAGGTTCTACCGCCCATGTGGACCACGCCAATGTACTTTACCAGATCCCTGAAGATGCCACCGGGCTGCCCATGGTGTTTCTCCACGGCTATGGACAGTCCCGTATGGGATGGATGACCACTCCTGATGGACGGGAGGGTTGGTCCAATATGTTCTTGCGGATGGGCCACAGTGTTTGGCTCATCGACCAGCCCCGCCGGGGCGAGGCCGGACAGACCTCGGTGGCAGGCACCATGACCACCACCCCCTCCGACCAGACATGGTACACCCAGTTCCGTATCGGCACCTATTTAAACGATGAATTCACTTACAACGAAGGCTCCCAATTCCCCCAAGGCGAGGATGTCCTGGATCAGTTCTTCCGGCAGATGACTCCTGATACCGGCATGGACAATGCCGCAGGAGATCAGGCCATTGACTTCGCAGTTGTGGCCCAAGCTGTTGCGGCGACGATTGACGAAGTTTATGAGCGTACCGGCCAGGACTCCATTCTGGTAACCCATTCACAGGGCGGTATGCCTGGCTGGGAGGTTCCCCTGTATACGGATCATGTGGCTGCCATCGTGGCCATTGAGCCGGGTATGGCCCCAGAGGTAGGCAGTGACTCTTACAATGCTATGGTGGAGCAGAATATCCCTGTTACTTTCTACTATGGGGATTACATCGGTGAGGAGTTTGCAGATGTTCCTGCCGCCTCCATGTGGTCTATGATGGCCGCCAGCGCGGATACCTTTACCGATGCCTATACTGCTGCCGGCGGCAACAGCACAGTGGTCCATCTGCCCGACGAGGGTATCACCGGCAACGACCACTTTATGTTCCAGGATCTGAACAATGATGTAATTGCCGACCACATCGAAGCCTGGATTCAAGAAAATGTGACGGAATAACTGATGTAAAAAATTACAAAAAGCTATGCGCTTCATAGTGCGGAAGATGTGATAGAAATCGTTTGTGGCGCTGGATATCTCTCTGTCTCGGAAAGTATATCTCATTTCGTTAGATCTACTTTTGGTGGAGAAACGGTACTCAAATCCTGCGGGGGAATAAAACAATAAAACCCTCCGTGATTTACAGGAGCCTCGTGCTCCGCTATACTAAAAGCAGAGAGGTGCAGTGAAGGCGCGCTCGCATAAGGAAGTAATTTTATTGCCGCAGGGTGGCATGGCTGAAAGGTCATGCTGTCCTGCCTTTCCTTTGCCGTTCGACGGTCTGATCGTCACCCGGCAGATTGACTTCTCCGATGAAGTTCCAGACCAGTTCAATCTTCTGCCTGCGGTGGCCGCTGGACTTGTCCGGCGCATGGACGCGGACCCATTCGTATCATTTCCCGCGCCGCCGTATTTCGGGCAGCGGCCGGAAGTTACCGGTCAGCCCCTGCGCCTTCAGGGGGGCGCCTGTTCCATCAGGGTCATATATTCCCGCACCATACAGGCTCGTTCCCGTTCGGGGGGGCTGCATCTTCGTAAACGTACCGGATGCTAGCGCCATCGCTGATTTTGCACAGAGGAAGACCCATCTATTCCACAGGGAGCAGGCCATCCTGCTCCGGCTGTGCCGTGAAGTCTTTTCGGCGAAGAGTGATGCAAAGTTCCCGAAAAAACGGATTGCGATCCATTTCGTTTCCCTCCTAAATCTTAGTGCCCTTTTTGAGATTGCCTGAAAATGAAAAAGGGTGCCAACTCATTGGCCCGTCGTGACCAACAAATTGACGCCTCAAATTTTGTGTATTCGATTGATAGAAAAATAGCGCCCTTTTTGAAAATTGATGCTTCAAAAAGGGCGCTACATGGTTTCTGGTTTTGCCAACCTCCGAGAAGAGGGGGTTCGAATCCCACCAGTTAGGGGGAAACAGCGGTTGGCATCTATGGAATCATCCGTGAATTTTTGAGCTGAAAAAGCCCGGAAACGGTTGATGCCACTGGCTTTTCGCCAGTGGCATCTACTGTTTTGATTTTATGGTGGACCTGAAGGGATTCGAACCCACGACCTCTCGGATGCGAACCGAACGCTCTCCCAGCTGAGCTACAGGCCCATATTTCTGCCGCCAAAGGCATCTCCCTTGACGGCGAGATTTATTATAGCATGTTCTTTCAAACAATGCAAGTCCTAAAACAAATTTTTTGACAAAAAGATTCTAGCTTTTCCCGCAAATAGGGGATGTTTGCATGAATGCGGGTTTCTTTTTACCCATGTCCATACAATCCATAGAGACATACCGTCCATCTTTATGGTACAATACTCCTGGAAGACAAGCGTGTTTCTCAAATACCATCAGAAAAAGAGCCTCTACTAAGGGTTCATGTGATCTGGCCACACAGCCGTTACAGGCATTCTTACACCGGAAGCATTTTTCCATTTATATAAGGAGGAGTTTGTATGGCGGTTTTGAAACGGATTCATTACAATACACCGGTCGTTTTGACCTTTTTCTTTCTCTCTCTGGCGGCGCTGCTGTTGGGCGCTCTGACCGGCGGATGGACAACGCAGGCTTTCTTCTCCGTCTACCGGTCACCGTTGACTGACCCGCTCGGATACGTCCGTCTGTTTGGCCATGTTCTAGGACATGCGGGATACGAGCATTTTGCGGGAAATATGCTCCTTTTCTTGGTGATCGGCCCACCTATGGAAGAGAAATATGGAAGCAAAGTCCTCCTGACTGGCATTCTGTTGACCGCGCTGATCTCGGGCCTGCTGCAATGCATCTTTTTTCCAGTCACCGCGCTGTTGGGAGCAAGCGGTATTGTATTTATGCTCGTTATGCTTTCCTCCTTGGCGGGGATGAAAGAGGGGAGAGTCCCCCTGACGCTGATCCTGGTTGCCATCCTATATCTAGGACAGGAGGTGTACGCCGCTCTCTTTGTTCAGGACAATGTAGCGCATTTTATGCATCTGGTGGGTGGCGCTTGCGGCACCGTTTTTGGATTCGCCGCCGCGCGAAAGAAGCTATAAAGAAAAGACAGGTATTTGATTCCCGAAAAAAGTCCTCAGGCAAACCGTTGCGTTTCCCTGAGGACTCTTCTTTTTGATTGAGATCAGACAACTGTCACCTGTACATTCCGTTTGCGTAGGCCTTCGCAGATTTCAGAATCTGCGCTGGCATCGGTAATCAACTCGGAAACGCTGGAGGTACTCAAAAAAGATACCGTCCCACTTTTTCCCAACTTGGAACCGTCCAGCAGCATACAGATGCGATCTGCACAATGGACCATCTCGCGCAGCGCCTCTGCGCGCTCCATATCTACGCCGAAGAATCCACCCGCAACAGTAAACCCGTCCGCGCCGACAAACGCGGTGTTTACGTGGAAATCTTGCAAGCACCGCTTGACCAACGGCCCCACCATGCATTGGGAGTGCTTCTGATAACTGCCGCCCAGCAGAATGATCCGTCCATCCGGCTCCTTGCAGAGGTTCGCCGCAACATAGGCGGAGTTGGTCAAGATTGTGACATTGCGCCGAGTTTCGGCCACCTGTGCGGCAAACATGGCACAGGTGCTTCCGGTGCCGACAATGATTGTCTCGCCGTCCCGCACCCTCTGGGCTGCGGCCGCCGCGATCTTCAGCTTTGCCTCATAGTGCAGAGCCATATGATAATTCGTGTCGTCCGGGTTGGGGAGGGTCGCATAGCCGCGCCGCCGGGCCAGGATTCCCTTTTTAGACAGGGTGTTTAAATCATTGCGCACAGTCACTTCGCTGGTATTCAGCAGGCGGGCAAGCTGCCCTGTCTCAATTTCGCCGCGTTCCGCGACCAGTTCAATCATCTTTACATGGCGTTCGATCATGTCCATTCTCCAATCCGGCTATCGTTCGTTTACTTCCACAGCAAGCCCGCCCGCGTCCAGCGTATCGACTATCGCCTGCACCGCGGCGACGGACAAAGGTTCGCTGCCCAGGGTATAAGGCATGCTGAGATTGGTGTATTTGCTGATGCCAAATGTATGATAGGGGAGCAGGGTTACCTTTTTGGCACCGGACTCCCGTGCGAAGCGGAGAATATCCTGCAATTCGTCCGCCGTGTCGTTGAAAGTGGGGATAACGGGGACCCGCAAATCGGTGGCATTATGTGCCAGGTAATACTGGGCAGAAGCGAGCGACTGCCGGTTGGATACCCCTGTGAACCGGCGGTGCTTTTCGTCGTCCGTGTGCTTGACGTCCACCATCACATAGTCGAGCAAAGGGGAAAGGCGCGCGGTCAGCTCTAACGGATAGTTGCCGTTGGTCTCAATAGCGGTCTGAATTCCCTGTTCCCGGCAGGCTTCCAGGCATTGCAGAAGAAATTCACTCTGAACAGCCGGTTCCCCTCCGGAGAACGTGACCCCACCCCCGGTGCGCTGGTAGAAATCCCGGTCCTTACAGACCAGCTTGACGACTTCCTCCACCGTTTTGTCATAGCCTACCAGCATCAGCGCGTCGCTCGGACACAGGTCGATGCAGTGGCCGCAGCGCACGCATTTGGTATGGTCGGTGAGGAAGCCCGCATCGTTGTGGGAAACCGCCCCGTGCGGGCAGACCTCCTCGCACCGGCCGCATCTCGTACACAGGCTGTCTTTGCGCAAAACCTGCGGCGCCGGGAGGAGCGATTCCGGATTGTGACACCAGAGACAAACCTGGTTGCAGCCTTTGAGAAAGACAACCGTGCGGATACCGGGACCGTCGTCCAGACTAAACCGCTGGATATTGAACAAATGACCTGTCATAAAAACCTCCGATTAAGCGAATGCATCGTATTCTGTGCGGGCGATCAGGTGATCCTGCCATTTCTTTTCCAGCTCGCAGTAGAAGCAGCTAAAGCCGGCCACCTTAACCACCAAGGAGCGATAATTTTCCGGATGCTGCTGTGCGTCGAGCAGCACTTCGCGGCCGACCACATTGAACTGTACCTGGAATCCGCCCTTCTCAAAATAGACCGCGATGGCTTGGGCGATCTTTTCGATCTTCTCCGGGCTGTTCAGCGCCGAAGGATGGAAACGGATGTTTAAGATGGAGCCGTTGTCCATCAGGGCGTGGTCGATCTTGGCGAGGCTGTTGAAGACGCCGGTGATCCCCTGCAAATCCGTGCCAGGGGTGGGGGACATATTGTCGGCCAGGCTTTCGCCTGCGCGCCGTCCATCGGGCGTAGCGCCGACCACTGCACCGTCGGTCACGTTCATAACGACCGTTTGGGCCGTGCAGCCGAACTGCCCGCCGCGCAGCGGGGTAAACTGGCGCATCTTCGCCGGCAAAATGGTAAAGAGGTCGCGGCAGAGATCGTCCACCTCGTCGTCGTCGTTGCCGAATTTTGGCGCATTCAACAGGGCCTTGCGGATCGCCATTCCCTTGTCGCTGGCGAAGTTCTCGTCGATGGCCTCCATAACCTCTTTCAGGGTATATTTCTGATCTTTAAAGCACACGCGTTCCAGCGCTTCCAAGGCGTTGGCGGCATTTGGGTAGCCGTGCGCATGCACGATGGTGTCGTTGTAATTGGGTCCGCGTCCCCAGGAGATGTCTTTGCCCATCTCAATGCGGTAATCCACCACGCCGGAGAGGAATGGCGTCGGGGTCAGCGTATAGTAGCTCTCCGCGATGGCCCGTTCGATCCGCGGGATAAAGGGGAGATAGAAGTCGAGCTGTTCCTCCCAAAGAGCGATAACCTCCTTGAGATTGCGGCACTCAACAAAGGGACGGCTGGACGGGCACAAACATTTGCCCGTATTGGGGTTGTATCCGTCGTGGAGCGCCAACTCCAACAGCTTCATTACATTGACATAGACCGGCGTAACGCCTGTGCCGTGTTTGCCGGGAATGCGCACTTCGCTGCAGCCCATACCGGCCCAATTGCGGGCGTCGCTCAGCGGGATCCCCGCACGCACCATCATATCGACCGCGACATCGTCGTTGAAGAACGCCGGCATCCCGCCGCCGTGACGCACCAACGCGCGCAAAGCTGCTTCATAGAATTCCAGAGGTGTGGTGCTGCCCATGCTGACGATCACGGTTGGAATATTCATATTGGTATTGCCGAGCGCCTCCAAGAAAATGTACGACAGTTCGTTGACCGCTGTCTTCCCATCCTGGGTCTGGCCGCCCAGCGTAATGGTCTGGAAAAGCTGGTTGCCGCCGAGGTTTTCGGTGGTGCCCCAGTCGCGCAGCTTGTTGGCCTCAAAGCATTTAAGAAGGAAGCACTCGCAGAGCTGCTGGGCAAAGGCTGCGTCAATCCGGCCGGCCGCACGGTCGCGGTCGTAATATTTCTTCAAATAGCTGTCCATGCGGCCCATGGAAATGCTGTGGCCGTTCGATTCCATCTGGATCATCAGGTGGATAAACAGGACAAACTGCAACGCCTCGTAGAAGGTATCCGGCGCCTTGCGCGGCACCTTTGCACAGATGCGGGCGATCTCCGTCAATTCCGCACGGCGTTCCGGCGTCGGCGCGGATTTCGCCTTTTCAAAGGCCAGCTTTGCTAGGCGGTCGGCATAGTCGAGCGCGCCCTGCATACAAATCACGACGCTCTCCAGGAACGCCTTCTTCTCTAAGTATTCCGGATCATCTTCGCGCAGGAGGGCGAGGTTGCGCTGTGCCTCGTCGATGACACCCTCCAGGCCGATATCGAGCAACTTCACATAATCCGGGATGATATGGCCGTCGCCGTTCTGGTTGTGCTCGATAATCATCGTCTCGTTGACGCTCGGATGCTGCTCGCCGATCAGATACTCCCCGATGGTGTTCTTCAAATTGTAGCCCACCCGGTCGTAGTGGGTGTAGCCCTTCCATTTTTCGCACATGGACAGGATCTCATCGTGCAGCTCCGGCGGCACGATAAAGCGCTGGCGGTCGCGCTTCTCAAACGTATCGAGCTCTTCTTCGATCCAATCCACTGCAAATTCCGGGAACAGGGCGGCTGCCAGCGGCTTGCTGGCGGTGTTGCCCACAAGCAGGTCGTCGTCGCCGATATAGATGGTCATTTCCCGCAGGTAGCGCGCAAAAGCTTCCGCGCGGCGGATGACCAGCGGGCGCTCCGGGTGGGAAAAGAATTCCTCTGTATAGATACGTCCGCGCTCCATGCAGATCTCTGGGGGATAGGAGCGGATGTAGTCCTTGATTCGCTGGGTCCTCGTCATATCGATTCCATCCTTTCTATACAAAATCAATCGTTTATGAATGGGCCTTGAGAAACGCTTCCAACTCTGCACGGCTGGGAGCGCCCTCCATAGGGCCTTGTTTGCGTACGCTCATCGCGCCGGCTGCACAGGCAAAACGCCCGCACTCCGAAAGAGGCTTGCCTTCGATCAGAGCGGTCAGGAACGCCCCGCAGAAGGTATCACCGGCGCCGGTGGGGTCAACTTCCTCCACCTGGAAGCTGGGAACCGGGATTTTCTCGTTTCCCTGGTAGATGATGCAACCCTCGCTGCCGTTTTTCAAAACGACCAGTTTTCCCTGGTCCGCCCAGAGACGGCATCCTTCCTCGTCGGTGGCGCATCCGGTAAACAGGGCAGCCTCTGTCTTGCTGGGGAAAATGATGCTCGCCTTCTCAATGACCGGCCGGCAGAGCTCCCGCACTTCCTCCACGCTGAGGGATTCGGGGCGGATGTTGGGGTCGAAGCTGATGCGGCTGCCCTCCGGCAGCTCGTCGACAATGCGGTAGCACGTCTCCTGCAAGCTCTTGCTCACGCTCATGTTGTAGCCGGTGAGATGGAACCACTTGGTTCCCTGTAGTTTCTCCATGTCGAGATCCTCGGCGTGGGTCATCCCGGCTGCGGCGTGGCGGCTGTGGTACAGGAAATCGCGGCTGCCGTCCGAATAATAGCAGACAAACGCGCAGCCGGTGGAAGCGCCGGGAATGTCCTTGACCATGCTCACATCGACGCCGCTGGAGACCATCTGCGCCTTAAAGCACTTGCCAAAGGGGTCCGGGCCCACGCTGCCGATGACCGCTGTCTTTGCGCCCAGCTTTGCAGCGATGTTTACCGTGATCGGCGTATCACCGCTTGCATAGGGACCGGTAAAGTCCGCTGGTTTGTCCAGCGGTTTATCCAATTCCTTGCGCATAATTTCGCACAGGATTGCACTGACTGTCACAAGATCGTATGCCATACGTTTCGCCCTTTCTCAATTAAATTTTACACGAAATAGGTCTATCTTACAACTCCTCAATAAAGGAAAAATGCAGGGAATAGGTTTTGCTTTCACCGGGTTGCAGGATGGGTGCCAAGCACCCCTCTTCACCGATTTTCTTTCCGTCCAGGGGCGCGTTGAGCGGCTCCATGCCGAGCACATATTCGCCCTTTCCCAGCATTTTCCACTGGCAGAAGTAGGGGAGGTCGGCGTGGTTCCATGAGACCCGAACGCCAATGCGCCGAACCGGATTATAAACGGTATAACCGCTTTGCCCCTGCGCATCCTGCGCCAGTTCATGGAAATAGCAGCACTCCTGGTAGGGATACGCCGGCGGTTCAATTTCCCGCCAATGCTCCATTTCCTCCGCAGCGTGGGCGTCGCGCGGTTCCACGCCGAGACTGTCTAGGACAATCTTTGTGTCCTCGCAGAGGAGCGGGTAGCCGAAATTGATGTGGTAGGAGAGCAAAAACGGACGTGCCCCAAAGCCGCAGTTGGTCACGGTGTCCGTCAGGGTAAAGGCGTCCTCACCGTAGGAAAATGCGTAGGTGCGGCGCAGACGCAGGTTTTCTCCAAAGATGCGCGCTTCCCGCATAGACCCTTCTACCGTCAGACTCATGGAATCCGCCGTCCGGCTGCGTGTGACGCGGACGTCCTCGGCAGGGCAGTTTGCCTCCCTTCCATGCAGGCCGCGCGATTCTCCAGCGATCTCCGCCGGAGAGCCGATGTGCTGCAAGCCGCAGGTGGTCAGGAAACCGACGTAGAAGCCGCGCAGCCACTCCGTACCGCGGGCGTCATAGTACGCGGGTGCGGTGATGCCGCACGGCGCGATGTAGTTGAGGTTGGCGCCCTTGTAGCGCACCTGGTACAAATCCATCGCGCGGCCGGGAAGAAGGGTGCATTCCAGCGCGCCGCCGTTGTCCACCTGGATCATGCGCACGCCGTCCTGCCTGCCATCCAGCAAGCGGGCGTCGCGCACGCTCATCAGCTGGTCCGGTTCCCCGATATAAGCAAAGAGATTTTGCTCCATAATCGATCCCTCCTTATTCGCCGATCACATCGACAAAGACTGTGCGTTCCTGCGGCCCGTCAAATTCCATGAGGACGATCTCCTGCGCCGCCCCCATAATCATGCTTCCGTTTTGGATGGGGAAGATGCAGCTGTTGCCCGTCAGCAGGCTCCGCAGATGGCCGTAGGCGTTGGCGCTGGTGCGTCCATAGGTGGGCAGAAAGTGCGCATGGGAGTATTGGGCATCATCGTCCACAAGTTTATGTAAAAGGACCTTAAAGTCGTCCATGATGCATTCCAACGGCTCAGTGACCACAATGCCGCAGTTCGTGTGCGCCACTACGGTGGTGACAATCCCGCTGGTAACGCCGGATTCCTTGACATACGCCTTGACCCGCTCGCCGATATAATGGTATGAATATTCGTCGTCGGTCAGGACGCTGAATTGGTAATGTTTAACCATTTTCTTTCTCCTCCATTCCTAAGAAACGCAGGGCGTTCCCGCCCAGCACCATGGCCTTCTGCTTCGACCGCAGGTTCAAAACGTCCACAGCGCCGATCATGCGCTTTTGCTCAATGCGGGGATAGGTGCTGCCGAACATCACCTTGTCCGCCAACATGCGGTCGATCCAGTATTCGCCCATCTGGACGTTGAAGGTGGTGTGGAAGAACTGCTTGGGGGAATCGAAATAGAGCAGCGCTGTGTCCGCATAGACATTCGGATATTTGAGCAGCAGCATGGCCGTCTCCATAATATAGGGCCAACCGAAGTGGCCAAGGCAAATGCGCAAATCCGGGTAGCGCATGGCTACGTCTTCAAACAATACCGGCCGGGAATAGGTGGACGGGCTGTCTTTGATCCAGGTCATACCGGACTGGAACAGGATGGGCTTGTTGTATTTCAGGCAGACCTGATAGACCGGGTCCATCAAATGAAAATCGTTTGGATAGAAGCGCTGCATGGCAGGGCTCAACTTGAGACCAGCGAGATGCAGCTCTGTGAAGGCCTTTTCCAAAACCTCGACGGCGTCGGGGCGCTGCGGGTCTACGCTGGCAAAGCCGATCAAACGCTCCGGCTGTAGGTCCAC
Organism: Anaeromassilibacillus sp. D41t1_190614_C2; assembly: GCF_015558525.1. Classification (NCBI taxonomy): domain Bacteria; kingdom Bacillati; phylum Bacillota; class Clostridia; order Eubacteriales; family Acutalibacteraceae; genus Anaeromassilibacillus; species Anaeromassilibacillus sp. D41t1_190614_C2. Next base: position 119,805 of record NZ_JADMOD010000002.1, read on the forward strand.
CAGGGTGCGAATCTCTTCGTTGGAGACGATGGTATCCCCAGCGCGGGTGGTCACATCCTCAGCGCTGATAACGCACTTGTCGATTCCGGCGGCGTTGAGCTGCTTCATAAACAATTCCATGGGCCAGACATGCTGCTTGTATAGGAAGTACTGCTCGCGGCGGAATGCGACGCGGTCTGGATCTTGGCAGATTTCCTTGAGAAAGCCCGGAAAGGCATATACATCGATAACCATGTGATTTTTTCTCCTTTACCAATCTGGATTGTACGGGTAAGATTTGTTGGCCTCATTATAACTCTTTTCCGTGCGAATATCAATTAACTTTCGTACGAAATTATAACTCTGCTTTTGTAAATATCAACAGAATGGCTTTTAGAGAAATCCTATAAAATCCATCGAGGAAAATTTTGTGCATGCATCCATATTCTTTCATCTGTTTGAGACCATGCATGGGATGTGCTATGATATAGAAAATAGGAACCCTCTCTTTTTTGGTGCATTCCCTCAGAGGAAAAACGATGGAGTTTCCGCTATCCTAAAGAACAAGGAGTTGATCGGAATGGATTGGGTCAAACAGCTCAACCAAGCGTTGGCGTATATCGAGGCAAACCTGGAGGGAGAAATCCACCTGGAACGGGCGGCGCAGCTTGCCTGCTGTTCCACGTACCATTTTCAACGGATGTTCACCTATCTGGCGGGAATCCCACTCTCCGAGTATATTCGCCGCCGGCGGATGACCAAGGCGGCGTTGGACCTACAAAATGGCGCGAAAGTGCTCGACGTTGCTCTGAAATATGGCTATGATTCTCCGACAGCATTTAACCGCGCATTCCGTGGAGTACATGGGGTGGCGCCTTCCAGCGCCAAAGAGCCAGGGGTGCAGTTGTGTTCTTTCCAACCGATCAGCTTCGTCATCACGATCAAAGGAGAGATTGCATTGAATTATCGAATCGAACACAAAGAAGCGTTCCGAATTGTGGGCATCCACGCACCTATGGAAAAGGAGATTGAGAGGAACTTCCAAACGGTTCCAAAGCTTTGGGAAGAGATTGCTTCCGGAGGGATCCTCCCAAAGCTGCTTCCCCTGATGAACGGCCAACTCTCCGGTGTGCTCGGTGTCTGCGCATGCGGGGAAAAAGAGGATTGGCGGTATTGGATTGCTGTGGCAAGCGATGCGCCGTCCGGGGAGTTTGATGCGTATACCATCCCAGCGTTCACTTGGGCGATTTTCCCTGGGAGCGGTCCGATGCCCGGCGCTATCCAGGAGCTGGAAAAGCGTATCGCCACCGAATGGCTTCCGACATCGGGCTATGAATTTGCCGACGGCCCCGATGTAGAGGTCTATTTCACGCCAGATCCCAAGCAGGCGACTTTTGAGGTCTGGGTCCCTGTTTGCAAGGGAACCGAAACAAAATAATGGACGAACGCCCCTTGCCTCCGGTTGGCCGGAAGCAAGGGGCGTGTTTTTTTTGTTTCCGCTAGTCGTGATGAATGGAAACGAACAGGTTATTCGATATTATATATTTAAAATATTTATAAAAATATTTTTTAATATATTGATATTTTAATAAATTTATACTATAATGCAACTGAAAAAGACGTTGGTTCTATGATGTGATATGGCGGAACCAATTTCTTTTGATATGTTTTATGTTTGGCAAGTAAGAAAACAGTTTGGTTGAAATGTTCCGAAAAAAGACAAAACAAACAGAAAGGAAGAATTGCATGAAACGATGGAAAAAAAGTGTAGGAGCTCTGTTAGCGGTTATGATTGCTGTAACAGCGGCGATCCCAGCCGTTTCGGCCACTTCAGAGCTTCCAGGCACCGCTTCAGACTCCGAGACAAATGCAACCTATTACAACAACGCAACGATCCCGGCAGCGGACCCGTATGTCCTTTATGATGACGACAGTGGCTATTACTATGCTTATAGCACGGATGGGGCAAACAGCGGCTACTATTTTGGCGTTTACCGGTCACCGGATCTGGTAACCTGGGAAAAAGCTTCCAATGGGGCAATCCAAAGAAATGACCCGAACCAATGGGGGTCCACCTGGTTCTGGGCGCCAGAAGTCTATAAGAATGAAGAGACCGGCCTGTTTTATATCTTCTATTCCGCAATGTTGAAGCCCGAATTGCGTGAAGAGGCGTTTGCCTATGCCGACTTCGAAGAGGCTTGTAAGATCGGCGTGGCCGTGTCTGAAACGCCGGAAGGGCCATTCCATATCATTGACGACGAACCGATCGATTATTATCCCTATGACCCAGATTATTATGACGTCAACTTGATTATGGATGAGAAACAGATGAAACCGCCGGCAAGCCTGGAAGAGGGTATGACTGCGCCCAAGGGTACTTATATCCCGACCATCGATGCCAATGTTTTCTTCGATGACGACGGCCGGATGTATCTGTACTATTCAAGAAATGCATACCGGAACTGGGTATGGGACGAGGATCTAGGTAAATATATCGAGGAATCCAATATCTACGCGGTAGAATTGAACACCGATTGGTGGGATGATCCGACGGGAAGCACGATGCCGACTGTGAAAGAGGAGTACATCAACGCAAATAAGTCGCCGGAAGATACAGAAGATGTCCGGAAAGACGGATATGTTCCGATTATTAACTATGCCGGTGAAAAGCAAGAATGGGAAAACGCGCACGTCAACGACTATGAGAAGTATAATGGCGGAAAGAAAGACCGTAGATGGGCAGAAGGCTCCACGACGTTGAAGTACTACTATGACAAGGACGGCGATGGGGAAGACGAAGCGATCTACTATATTCTTTACTCCTGCAACAACTATGAGAACGAAAACTACGGTGTTGGCTATGCGGTTGCGGATAACCCGCTCGGCCCGTGGGATAAGTATGATCTGAATCCGATCCTGTCGCAGGATGAAGAGTTGAGCGTATATTCGACCGGACATGGAAGCTTTATTACAACACCCGATGGGACGGAGAGCTATTACGTCTATCACGGCCGTTCTTCGACGACGGGTGGCAGAAGGTTGTATACAGATCGGATGTATATCGATGAGACGAAATTGGATGCGGATGGCAACCCAGTTATCTGGGTGGATCAGAGCACAAGCGACCGGCCGGTGCCATCCGGCACAGCGCCGTACACAATGCGTGCAGATGTGGACACCCTTTTCATCGATATCGAGGAAGGAAACTCCGCTTCCTTCTCTGTGGATATCGAAAGCGCGTCAGGAGCAAAGTTACCGTTGGCAAATGTGTTGAACCGTGTGCAGGCAACTGTTGCGGACGAGGACATTGCAGATGTATCCGTGGACGGTGGAAATGTGACTGTAACATCGAAAGATGCTGGCAGTACCACTATCACCTTGACCTATCAGAGGTTGAGCAGCTCTGGTGAATACTACGATGTGCAGAACGAAGGCGAGACGGTATTCATCGAGATTCCTGTAACAGCAGGGGAGCCCGTGTTTGGTGATGTCGATGGCGACGGCCAGGTGTCGAAGTCTGATATGGATCTGGTAGAGGAGTATATCTTAGGAAACGTAGAGTTGACGGAACAGCAGTTTGCCCGGGCAGATTGCAATGAAGACGGTGCGGTAAACGTCTTAGATCTCGTGAGAATTAGAAAAGCAATTGGATAATATTTTGAGGAGGGAACAGGACATCCCGTTTTCGGGATGTCCTGTTTTTGCTTTCAAAAGGTTTTAAAATGGTTATCACCATGCACTTATCGTTTAAACGATCGTGAATTTTTTAAAAAATCACATATTTTGCGTCGTGACATTTCGATAATGGTATTCTTGGCGATCTTTTGCCGGATTTCTTAAAAATTTGGATCGATCCCATTTGAAAAATAAGGATTGACAAATCTAACTGTTCTCATTATACTAACAGTTAGAAACTGAAATTAAATTGAGAACAGTTAGGACGGTTTATCATCGTGTCTTCCATGAACAGGTTCTGATCCTGCTTAGGTGGCGGCCCCTCCATATTCAGAACCATCTATGGGGAGGAAAAGGAGGTGGGATTTTGAATAGCGAATTTAGTGTGGCCGTCCATACGCTTGTCTTTTTAAACCATATGGGAACCACACTTTCCAGTGAAGAACTGGCGAAAAATGTATGCACCAATCCAGCGCGTATCCGTAAAATTATGGCAAAATTAAAAAAAGCTGGGTTGGTCGATACGAAAGAGGGGATTGACGGCGGATACCATTTTATCCTAGACCCCGCCGCCGTGACGCTCCGTCAGATCAGTGAAGCGTTGGACATGCGTTTTGTCTCTGCCAATTGGCAAAGTGGGGATACCGATATGAAGTGCTTGATTGCTTCCGGTATGGCTGCCATTATGGATGATATCTATGGACAGCTTGATGAACTCTGCCGGACGCATTTGGACAGCATCACCATTCAAAAAATCGAAGATCATATTTTTGGCCAGGGGTTTCAGAAAATTCCATAAACAGAGGATCTGTAGTATGGTCACCGCTCAAAGCGGTTTTTCATTCTCGCTGGCAACAAAAGAACTCCTTGCATAGACCTTAAAATTCATCGAAGAGGAGGTCCTGTATGGGCTTTTCAGTTGAAACAAGCATATCCGCTATTACTGTTTTCTTACAGGGTATTTTGAGCTTCTTTTCCCCGTGTGTACTTCCGCTGGTCCCGCTCTATATCGGTTACTTGGCGGGCGGCACAAAAACCGTCGACCCGGATGGGACGGTCCACTACCAGCGCAAAAAGGTCCTTCTGAACACTTTATTTTTTGTAATAGGCATCAGCTTTGCGTTCTTCCTTTTGGGCTTCGGTTTTACCGCGGCAGGGCGTTTCTTCAGTGGAAACCGGATGCTGCTTGCGCGCATCGGTGGCGTGATCGTGATTCTGTTTGGTTTGTACCAGCTCGGAATCTTTGGCTCCCGGTTCCTCAGCAATGAACACCGGTTGCCGTTCCGCCTTGACCGGCTGGCAATGAATCCGTTAGTCGCTCTGGTGCTTGGATTCACCTTTAGTTTTGCATGGACCCCCTGCGTAGGGCCTGCCTTGGCGAGTGTTTTGCTGATGGCCTCTTCTGCAAACTCAGCGGCAACCGGCTTTGCCTTGATCGGCGTCTATACCTTGGGTTTCGTGATCCCGTTCCTCGCGGTGGGCCTGTTTACCAGCACGCTGCTGGACTTCTTTAAAAAGCATCAGAAGGTCGTCAAGTACACCGTGAAGGCCGGCGGAATCCTGATGATCTTAATGGGCGTCATGATGATTACTGGCTGGATGAACGGCGTCACTGGATACCTGTCCAGCTTTGGTGGGACGGGGGACAGCACAGCTTCTTCGGAAAGTACATCCGCGGTGCCTCCGGCAAACAGCGAAGCCTCACAGACGGACAGCAGCGCTCCAGCGTCTTCTGAGACGGAGAATTCAGAGGAAGAAATTCCAGAAATCCCAGCTCCAGATTTTACACTGACCGACCAAAACGGAGAGCCCCATACGCTTTCCGATTACAAGGGCCAGGTGGTGTTCCTTAACTTCTGGGCGACCTGGTGCGGCCCTTGTAAGCAGGAGATGCCCGATATCCAGGCGATGTACGAGGAATTCAATCAAAACAGCGACGAGGTTGTGATCCTTGGCGTTGCAAACCCCAAGACCGACGACGTCCCGTATAATCAGGACGGCACCATCGAGGAGGTCACGCAGTTCCTCTCGGACAATGGTTACACCTATCCGGTCGTGATGGATACGACCGGGGAGATCTTTGCCGCATATGGCGTAACGGCATTCCCGACCACCTTCATGATCGATAAAGAAGGGAACGTCTTTGGCTATGTTACGGGCACCCTCACGGACAGCATGATGCATGACATTGTGCAGCAAACCCTTGAAGGAAGGCGCTCTTAACAAAAGATCATACCCATGTATGATCGCAATAAATGGAGAAACGATAAGGAAATAGGAGGTATAAAAATGGCAGTAATCGAATTGACAAAGGATAATTTCAACACAGAGACCGCACAAGGCAAGGTGCTGATCGACTTCTGGGCTAGTTGGTGCGGACCGTGCAAAATGCTTTCTCCCATCGTTGATGAAATCGCGGAGGAAGCCCCCGATGGACTGAAGGTCTGCAAGGTAAATATCGACGATTGCCCGGAGTTGGCGCAGCAGTTCCAGGTGATGAGCATTCCGACCTTGATCGTGATGCAGGATGGAAAGCCGGTCGCGTCCTCCGTTGGCGTCCGCCCGAAGCAGAAGATCCTGCAGATGCTTGCAGAAGCATAATCGAAAAACAAAGAGAGGCCGCTTCCCGCTGCATGTGCTCCGAGAAGCGGCCTTTTCTGCTGGGATTAAAGAGGATGTGCCTTTCGTCTACACAATATAGGAACTGTCTACATAGCCTACAATTCCATTGTAGCTAATGACATCCCATCCTTGCCATTCGCCGTTGATGGTAACCGTCGCCCCATTGGGCGCCTGCCCGATCACCTGCGCATCGCGGCTGGGCCTTGCGCGGATGTTCAGGTTTCCTCCCTGCGTTTGTACGGTCCCTTGACGCGGAGGCTGCGGATTGTCGATAAACGGCAGACCGAAATACTGCGTGAGGCTCTGGACGATATTTGCTGCAATCCGGTCGATGTTGTTTCGGATCCAATCGGCGTCCTCCGGATTGTCGTGGTAGGCGACCTCAATCAATACAGAAGGAGCGTTTGTCTTGGTGATCTCTGCCAACCGGGTTGTGGGGACGGTTTTCACCAAGTTCGGCTGCGGATAAATATTCTTGAAATTGTCGGCAATGATGGTCGCAGCCTGCTTCCCTCGGACACTGGCCGGATAGTAGTATACGTCGGTCCCTTGGAGTTGCCCAGACAGGCTCTTCGGCGCAGCGTTGGAGTGCAGGGCAAGATGTAAGTCATAATAGCCCTCATTCGATTGCCGGATGGCTTGCCCCAATGTCATGTCCCGGCTGCTGCGTACATACTGGATACCATTTGCACGCAGATAGGGTTCCATGGCGTCTGCAATTAAATTCATGTAGTATTGCTCGTCGCCACCGTTTACGTATTTGTTGAAGGGCTGTAAGGACGGACTCAGATAGATAATCGGCATGGTGTGATTCCTCCCATCAATGGTATCAAGGTTCTCTTTCACAACATCTGGTTCAGGATGCGCTTGCTTGAGGCGGGGCGATCTTTCGGAAGAAATCTGCGCTGCTTTTCCCCGGTGGTCGCAGGAAGCGCCCCAATTCATATAGACACTCTGGGTTCTGTGTAATCTGATTGACCTTGCTGGCGCAACCAAGCGTTGCAGAAAAGCCTAAACTGCGTACAATTGGCACGGCCGCGTCACTGATAGCACCAAACGGATAAACAAAGGTCGTAGGAGTATATCCGGTGTGTTCCTGCATTTCCTGTTGCATTTGGGTGATGTCTTTGGTCAAGAGTGCCGTATAATCCTCCAGGCTTTCCCCGCGCAGTTTTTTGGCCCCTAAACGCTTCCCGTCGCTCGAATGGAGGTTGTAGGTGTGGTTTTGAAATTCCACATAGCCGGAATCCATCATTTCCTTAATTTGATCCCAGGTCATATGCGAATAGGTCGCGTGGTTGGCGTCCGCCTTGCTAAATTGGTCCGTATAATAGCCGATGGGGGAAATGACAATTTTACTTTCATATTTTTTTGCCAACGGATACGCATATAAGTAGTTGTTGTAGTATCCATCGTCAAAGGTGAGCATGATTGGCTTTTCGGGCAAAGGGACTTGCTTGTTGACATAATCCAGAAGATCCTGCATGTGGATCGTTGTGTAGCCGTTGTCCTTCAAATAGCGGAGGTCCTCTTCAAAGGTCTCCGGCGAAATCGTGTATTCCCCACTCCCATTCCGAAGCATGCTATGGTACATGATGATGGGAAGTTGAATTCCCTCCGGCTGTACCTGGGCGTTTGTTGCTTTCACGTGACCCATCTGTACATAGGTAAAAACGCCCGCCGCCGCCCCGACCAAAACCAAAAATAGCGCCAGTATTCGTTTCATTGAAAAGGTTCCATACATTCCCAGCATACTCCTTACGCTGCCTCGATTGGTGTCCGAAAGGACATCCCATTCGGACATCTGGACATTCATAAAAAATATATAGAGAATGCAGCGCATTTATGATATAATGTTTCACAAGACGCTTTTGTGCCGAATGCACCGGAAGTGAAATTCAAAGATAAGTTGGTGAATAATTTGGACGAAAAAAACACGCAAGACCAATGGACTCCTGAAGAGCTCCAGGAGACAAATGAAGAATTGGAAGAACAAAATACCTCCCTGGAATCACCAGAAGCCACGGACAAACCTGAAGAACCGGAGCTGGATGAAAACGGAAAACCCCGCCGGAAATTGAATAAAAAAGCCTACATGTGCGGTATCGTCCTGCTATTGATGTTCTTCGCAATTGCAATTTACCGTACGCACACAAATGGGTTCGGCATGATTGTACAAACCGTGGAATCCTATACATATAACGTGGAGACGTTGGAAACACCTGCATCTTTTACAATCAATCTCGACAATCTGGAGAGCAACAGCGGTGTCAGCGTCTATGATGACGGGGACTGCTCCATCGAAGTATCCAGTGTGGAGAAGGCGGACGATGGGTACTTGGTCACCTTTATGGCGACGCCGAAATACGACTTCTTCCAAAATTATGCGCTTCTTGTATCTGCAACTCAGGAAGAATACCAAATTGTTTCGGACGGTACCGCACATCTGGCCATCTTAAAGGCAGAATTGACGGGTTCCTACGGCGATGAAACATTTACGGCGACACAGGGCGAATCCAACGACATTGGGACCCTCTTCACGTATACGATCCCGGTGCAGGAGACTACAGGGGAAGTGTCCTTGACGTTCAATGGTTTGAGGAAAATGAACTGGAACCTGAAATAAAGCGCAGCAAAACAGAAAGAGCTTGCTTCTATCCCAAAAAGGGAAGAGGCAAGCTCTTTTTATATGTGCATTTCTCTTATTCAGAAGCCGCCTTCGGCAGGGTTTCCGGCATGGCTGTAACGGCCTCACAGAATTGTAAAAGATCTTGATAGACCTCTTGGCGATTGGACTCACCCAACACAACATGACGCGCCCCAGGATAGAGGATCAATTGGACATCATGGCCCGTGCGCACAAGCCTTTGCGCCAGCTGACGGATCCCTTTTCCGAAGTTTCCCAGCGGGTCGCGGTCCCCGCTCATCAACAAAATGGGGATGTTCCGCGGGACGCTGCGATACCAGCGGGGAGAGCTGATTTGTTCTTGCAGCTGGAGAATATCGCAATAGCCGGAAATGGTCAGATCGAACCCGCAGAGCGGGTCGTTGTTGTATTGGTCAACAAAGCGGTCGTCGCCGCTGAGCCAGTCGTGTTTGGTGCGGTTTGGCGCAAATACACGGTTGAACCGCCCTGTAGAATACCTTGCAAACGCAGCATCGTGCGCTTTGGGGCCGAATTTTCTCCGCTTTGCCTCCGCAAATGTCCGCCGCCCCGTCAGAAGACTTCTTTGGATGGGACCGCAGGTGCCGAGGAAGGCCACTGCGGAAAGCTCTTCGCCATATCGGGCGCTATAGGCCCTTGCTAAAAACGATCCCATGCTGTGTCCCAACAGGAGATAGGGGATATCCGGATAATCGTGCCGCATGATTTCATACAGCTTGTGCATATCCTGCAATAGGTTTTCACAGCCGTTCTCACCAAAGTATCCATAAGAACCACCTGTGGAAACGCTTTTTCCGTGGCCTAAATGGTCGTTAATCGCCACTGCAAACCCGTTAGACGCCATATATGTGGCAAAATCCATATACAGAAGGCTGTGTTCCGCCATTCCATGTGCAATCTGTAGAACGCCCTTCACGGTTGTCCGATCCGCGGGTTCCACAATCCGGACAAAAATGCGTTCGCCGTCTGCATGAGATTCGAAGGACATTTCTCTCTGCAAAAGTTCCATTTTGGGAACCTCCTTCCAATGCCATTGAACAAAAAGCTCCGGTAGAGCTTGCATTTAGTATACCGCAGCTCTCCCGAAGCTTCGTAAAGGAATTGTAAATTTTTGACGAACAAAAATAAGCGCTACACAACTGCGATGTTATAAATCACCAAAAAGTGGAAAAAGCTGCCTGCGACACAGAAAAAATGCCAAATAGAGTGCATATATTTTACTTTTCGGCCGACGCCATATAAAATCGCCCCGACTGTATAGAGCACTCCGCCGGTCACCAAAAAGAGCAGGGAAATTCTGTCGAGGCTCTCAATCAGTGGGCGAAGGAAAAAGAGCACGCACCAGCCGAGCCCCAGGTAACAGATCATAGAAATCACGCGAAAACGCTTCATATCGACGGCGTTGAGTACGATTCCCAAGAGGGAAACCGCCCAGACAAAGCCAAACAGGGACCATCCGGTTGAACCGCCGATACACAGCAGCGAAACAGGGGTATACGTGCCGGCGATCAATAGATAGATGGTGCAGTGATCCAGCACCTGGAACACCTTCTTAGCACGCCCCACTCCCAATGCATGGTACAGCGTGGATACCGTATACAGAAGAACCATGGTGCTTCCGTAGATGGAAACGCTCACCACGGTGAGCGCATTGTGTTGTCCCTGCACCAGCAGGATTACCAGCGCTGCAATGGCGAAGGCCGCGCCCAGACCGTGGGAAATCGCATTCCAGATTTCCTCAGCCGTCGAATAACTGGGCAGACCCAGCCGCTTTCTCCTCCAGGCCCGGCGTTCGCTCCGGCGCGGCGTCCGAAAGGTTGTTTTTTCCATGCCATCCGTCCCTTCTAGCAACAGCCAAATTTTCTCATGTTTCTTGCGCGCCAAGAGGGGGAAGCCCCTCTAAATCAAACGGGGGGATAAACCCTTTTTGTGCCGATGTGCGCTCTTGTACATACCCATCCAGCCCCAAGTCAAACAGATGCTGTTGTACCTTCTCATATTCCCGCTTGGTGATCCGGCGGTTGATCTCTGGAAACTCCGCGGCCCGCCCGCAGGGGACATATTGCGCCATCAAGCTTACGAGCACGCCTTCCGGCAAATTGTTTTTGATCCAGTCGAGAACCTCGATCGAATTGCGTGTATGGCCCGGAAGGATCAAATGCCGCACAATCGTCCCGCGCTGGAGCATTCCATCTCCGTCAAAAATGGCCGGGCCAGTCTGCCGCACCATTTCCAAGATGGCCTCCGCCGCACGCTCCGGATAATCGGCCGCCCCGGAGAGGCGCTGCGCCAATGCGGAGTCGCGGTACTTGTAGTCCGGTAAATAGACGGAGACCAACCCATCCAGCATCCGCAAAGTCTCCACCCGCTCATAACCACTGGTATTATACACCACGGGCACGGGAAGAGGGCGAAGCCGCAGGGCCTCTGCGATTCCAACAGCAAAATGTGTTGGGTTGACCAGATTGATGTTGTGCGCCCCTTGGTCTACCAAGTGAAAAAATACGTCGGAAAGTTCCTGCGGGGTTAAGGAACGACCCACCTCGCGGCGCACGCTGATCTGCTCATTCTGGCAGAAAACGCATTGCAGGGAACAGCCTGTAAAGAATACGGTCCCCGATCCTTTGTTGCCACTGATGCAGGGCTCTTCCCAGGCGTGGAGGGCTGCCCTGGCTACGACCGGCTTCACTCCCATGCGGCAAAAGCCGTTGCCCGATTTCGCATCGCGCCGGGCACCGCACATGCGGGGACAGAGGGTACACTGTTCGATCAGCTCCGGCATTCCGCATCCTCCTTTAAAGCCAAAAATGCTGCCATACCGCCCCGTTTGCCGCCGCTGGCACGATGGGAAAAGAGCCAATCGGCATGGCATTGGGTGCAAAGTTCCGCAACAGAGATGTGCGCCTCTAAAAGGCCAGCGCGCAGCAATGCACGGCGGTTTGCTTCCCACAGGTTGAGCATATATTTTCCGTCGCCGCAATCCCGCAAAAAGCATTCCGGTTTCCAATCCGTCCTCGCGGCGAATGCATCCGCCACCGGTTGGTCCACTTCGTAGCAGCAGGGACCGATGGAGGGGCCGATAGCGGCGAGCAATTCCTCCGGCCGGCTGCCAAACTTATGCGCCATCGCCTCCACCATCTTGATGCCCATCCCCGCGACCGTCCCGCGCCAACCGGCATGCGCAAGGCCGATGGCCCGATGGACAGGATCCAAAAAGTAAAGCGGCACGCAGTCCGCATAATACGTCACCAGCGTGACTCCGGGTTCATCCGTGAGCAACCCGTCCACGCTTTCCTGATCGCGAGGGCGCCAGATTCCAATACCGCACTCCCGCTTGGTGACGCGCCGGATCTCTGTGTGGTGATCCTGGGCCGAAGCCACCAGGGAGTCGAACGAAAAGCCCGCAGCATCGCAAAACCGATGGTAATTCGTCAGGACTGTCTCATCCGGATCACCGCGATGAAAGCTCAAATTCATGGAAGAAAATTCCCCGCAGCTCACGCCTCCCACCCGGGTGGAAAACGCGTGCCGCACAAATGGAACAGCAGAGAAGGCTGGAAAGGTCAGATAGGCTACGCCCTGTTTCTCATGCAGCTCCATATTCCGGGTATCGTAAGGCCCCATGCAATGTTCCTCCTTATAGCAAAACTCGAAAAAAGATCGTTTGCATTTTATCACAACGGACACGGAAAAGCAAACCGAAGATTGCCGGCTGAAAAATCTGGAAAGTAGGGTCACAACCACAACTATAACCATAAAAAACGCTGCCCAGCGAAAATTTTAACCCTTCCGCCGGACAGCACAAATTCTTCATTATGGGCGCTTTTTCGCCTCTGGCAGCGCTTCGTACGTGCAGAGGACAAGGCGCTGTAAGAATTCCCGGTCGTCAACCTCCTCGACCAACAGCATCGGTTTAGCGCCGGGGTAGGGGAGGGCTTCGCATCCTTGGGACAGAAGCGCTTCACCGGGAACCGTCCGCTTTATCAGAAAGCGGTCATCGTAGATCCCGCCGATCCCCTTCCCATAGACATAGAGAAGGTACTCGCCCATCATTTTCCGGCTGGAAATTCCCTCTAAACCATCGAGCTGGCTCAAGATAAACTGCAAAAAGGATTCACTGGAAGCCATGTTATTCCTCCCCTGAAGGGTCGCCGAAGATCACATGGGCGTACCGGACCGAATCCATCGCGTCTTTGGAATAGTGATCCGCATGGATCATATCGGCATATTCCTGCGTCAGAACTGCGCCGCCGACCATCACTTTGCAGTCGGGAGCATTCTTGTGCAATTCCCGGATGGTTTCCTCCATATTTACCACCGTCGTGGTCATCAAGGCACTCAAGCCTACCAGCTTGACCTCGTTCTGTACCACGGCCTCTACGACTTTCTCCGGCGGTACGTCCTTTCCAAGGTCGATCACATCGTAGCTGTAATTTTCCAGCAATACCTTCACAATGTTTTTGCCGATGTCGTGGATATCGCCTTTGACCGTCGCCAGCACAATCTTATCCTTTTTGACACTCGCTGTGGACGTTTCCATACTGTCCAATTTTGTCCGCACTACTTCGAAAGCGGCTTTAGCTGCATCCGCGCTCATCAACAGTTGCGGAAGGAAGAGTTTCCCTGTTTCAAAATCCTTGCCGACGCGATCCAATGCGGGGATCAGCGATTCGTTGATGACCGCAAGCGGCTCTTTCGTCAGCAATTCCTGTTCTGCGGCGGCGTGTGCGCTCTCTTTCAAGCCGCTGATGATCGCCTGTCCTAAGCTCATCTCCATGCCAGAAGCCTTTGGCACAGACTCCGAAGGCTGCTCGGAATACCGGGCGATGTAGTCCATACATTGTTGGTCAACACCGCTCAGGGCACAGTATGCATCATAGGCTTTGCGCATAGCCGCCGAATTCGGATTGACAATTGCGGCGCTCAATCCGCTTTGCAGCGCCATGGTAAAAAACGCAGCATTGACATTATCGCGCTGCGGCAATCCAAACGATATGTTGGAAACCCCCAGCGAAGTGTGTACGCCTAAAGTATTTTCGATCAACCGCAGCGCTTCCAACGTCACCGCTGCCGCTTCCTGTCCGGCGCTGATGGTCATAACCAGCGCGTCCACAACGATGTCCCGCTTTGGAATCCCGTATGTGGCCGCTGTCTCTACGATCTTTTTTGCCACAGCAAGCCTTCCCTCCGGGGTTTCGGGAATCCCCGACTCGTCCAACGTCAGGGCGATCACCACGCCGCCGTATTTTTTCACCAGCGGGAAGATGCTACGCATGCTCTCCTGCTTTCCGTTGACCGAATTGATCAGCGGCTTGCCGTTGTAAAGGCGCATGGCCTGTTCCATGGTCTCCGCATTGGAGGTGTCGATCTGTAAGGGAAGGTCAACAACGCTTTGCAGTTCTGTGACCGCACGGCACATCATCGCCGTTTCGTCGATCTCCGGCAGGCCAACGTTCACGTCGAGAATATGCGCGCCAGCCTGTTGCTGGACGATGCCCTCGCGGAGGATGTAATCCATATCATTTTCGCGCAGGGCCTGCTTGAAACGCGATTTTCCAGTTGGGTTGATGCGTTCCCCGATCAACAGCGGCCGCTTTCCAAAGCAGACCGCCTTGGAATAGGAGGAGATCACCGTGCGTTCTTTCGGTTGCAGGGGGGCGGGGAAGATCGTTTTGCAGCGCTGGATCATTGCCGCAATGTGCGCCGGGGTGGTTCCACAACAGCCGCCCGCAAGCCAAGCGCCCTCGCGGACCAGTTCCTCCATCACGGCGGCAAATTCTTCCGGACCTACGTCAAATACCGTGCGCCCATCCACACTGCGTGGGAGCCCCGCATTGGGGTTTACAATCATAGGGATGGAACAGCAGTCCAGAAGTTGGGGGAAGAGAGTGCGCATCTGTTCAGGCCCGAGGCCGCAATTGAAGCCAATGGCGTCAGCGCCCAGCCCTTCCAAAAGAGCGACTGCTGCGGCAATGTCGCCGCCGGTGAGAAGCTTGCCTTTCTCATCAAAGATCATCGTGACAAACACGGGGAGGGAGGTGTTCTCTTTTGCCGCCAGCAGCGCCGCCTTTGCTTCATACGTATCGCTCATGGTTTCAATTAAGATAAGGTCAGCGCCGGCTTTCTCTCCGCATTGTGCCGCCTCTTTAAAGGCTTCGTAGGCTTCCTCAAAGGAAAGGTCCCCCAATGGGCGCAGGAGTTTTCCCGTGGGACCGATGTCCATCGCAACATATGCATCCCGGCCGCAGGATTCCACCGCGTGCCGTGCATGGGAAACCGCCGCTTCCACGATCTCCTGAACCGAGCGGCCGCATCCGCGCAATTTGATCGCATTTCCCCCGAACGTGTTGGTCTTTACAATATCTGCACCGGCAGCGAGGTAGTCGCGATGAATCTGCTCGATCAGATCCGGCCTTTCCAGATTCCAAAGCTCGGGCAGTTCCCCAGCCCCCAAGCCGTTTTGCTGTAAAATGGTCCCCATAGCGCCGTCAAAAAAGACGATGCGCTTTCCGAGAAGCTCCAAAACCCCCATAGTTTCAATCCTTTCTGAATGGACAAGATTTCGCTTTACATGTCATGCATTTCGCAATATGACAGCTCTGCGCCTCCGCAGTCAAACCAATCACCGCAGTCACGGATTTGGACGGCGCCAACATGAAGCTGTCGGTCATAGTCAGCCCAATCCGCTTTGGGCAATCCAAGACCGTTAAAAATTCCCTTTGATAAGAGATGTCGAAATCGCCGTATCCGGGGCTATAGCGCGGGCGCAAATATAGGCCGCGGCTGGCCGCTTCCTGTGCGATTGGTTCTTGGCATTCGTCGCAGTAAGATTCAATCAGGGAGGCGGCACAGGCTTGCATCACCACCGCGCGGCTCATCGACACTTTGGCGCAGCGCTCCAGCCGCAAATCGACCGGTGCACCCAAAGTGGCTGCAAACAAAACCGCTTCGTCGCAGCCGGAAAGATGTTGGAACAGATCCCTACTATGCACCACCATACCGGCAAATTCCAGCGTATCCGCATTTGGCCGGGAAAGTTCTACTGCCTGCAAAATGTGATGCGGCGTCGCGGCCTCTTCCAATTCCCGCGTACAGTCCGCAATGGTGTGCAAAATTTCCGCATCCGGTTCCGAGCCCTTATACCCTAAGTAACGCAGGACCTCCCGCTGGTCTATTTTCATGCTTCTTCGTCCCGCAGAATGCCGGAGAGGTTGTCCATAATCTTTGCGGCAATCTCCGGATTGTTCATCGTATACAGGTGAATATGGTTAACCCCGTTGGAAAGCAAGTCAATAATCTGTTCCGTCGCGTAGGCAATCCCTGCCTGTTTCATCGCCAGCGGCTTGTCGGAAAATGTATCGGCAATGGCCTTGAAGCGCGGCGGGAGCGTTGTCCCCGAAAGCTCGCAGGAGCGCTTGATCTGCCGGCTGTTGGTTACCGGCATCACACCTGCGACAACCGGCACCTGGATGCCCTTTGCCATGATGCGGTATAAAAAGTTGTAAAACACATTATTATCAAAAAACATCTGGGTGGTAAGGAAATCGCAACCGCTCTCCACCTTCTGTTTCAAATAGTCGATGTCGTCTTCCTTGTGCTCGCATTCCACATGGCCCTCCGGATAGCAGGCGCCGCCGATGCAAAAGCGGTCGCCCTTCTGGCTGCGGATGTCTTGGATCAGCTCGCAGGCATAGCGGTAATGCCGGGGGGAAGGGAAGTCCATATCCTGTGGGATGTCGCCGCGCAGCGCAAGGATATTTTCAATATGGTTTTCCTCGATACGGTCCAGCATGGTTACAACCTCCTCTTTGGTGGAGGAGACACAGGTCAGGTGCGCCATAGCGGGAATTCCGTATGTATCCTGGATTTTTGATGCAATTTCCACGGTCCGTTTGGAGGTACTGCCGCCCGCGCCGTAGGTAACGCTGATAAAATCGGGGTGCAGGGCCGCAATCTCCCGAATGATTTCGTCCATCCTGCTCATATCCGCACCCGCTTTAGGGGGAAAAATCTCGCAGGAAAAAGTCACTTTCTTGTTTTGTAATAAGTCCTTTATTTTCAACTTGGTTCATCCTTTCCGTTCCAACAGAAGTCTGCTCCTCTGCTGCGTGATGAGACATTTCTATATATTATAACATAAGAATGAGAAAAGATGAAATAAAATCCACCCAATCACTTTGAATTTCCTCTCAAATTTTTTCGAAGGTTTTCTATTTCAGGCCTATTCCAAATTCCCGAGAAAGTCTCCGATATGCTCTGTTTGAATAGAGAGGCGAAACGATGAAGAGGGGAGAATGGTGACTGTAGCTATTTAGAGAAAAAAGAAGAAGCCGTGGAAACTTACCACGGCTTCTTCTTTATTGGAGGTATATTCTTACCCTTTTTGCATCACGCTACCCTGCGTGATCATCAAACCATCAATGCTACCAAGATTTTCGTCCAACTCCGTTTCCGCGGGGGGATCACTCTGCTCGGACATCTGCGTCCCAGGGCAGGTTCCATTGCACACGGAAAGCAATTGACCACAATATTTACAATACTGTTTTCCTTCGGACTGGTCACATTTGCCTTCACAGACGGAAAGCAAGCTTCCACAGTACTCACAGTAGGGGCTGGATTCGCCTTCCTCAATAAGTACCTTTTGATCCGGATCATCAATGGGGGTCGTACCTGCTGGATCACTGGTTACTGCCGAACCGCTGTTCTCCGATGGCTTTTCCTCGGCAGGTTCGCTGCTTTCTGGAGAAGTCTGAGGAGGGATACCGCTGTCCTTGACCACGTCACTATTACCACTTTCCGGCAGAACCGGCCTTTGCTCCGGCACACTGCTCGGATTGTTTTCCGGATTCGAACTCTCATTTCCTGGGTTCTTGACTATGTTGTCGTCGCCATCCGAATCAACAAAATCAGGTTCCTCTGGAACTTCTGGATCGATTTCCGTTGTAACAATGCCGCTGAGATCAATTTGATGGATATCAACCAAGGAAGCAAGCTCCTTGATCGACATCGCAGCTAGATCACTGGAATTCAGATTTTGATCTTTTTCCGCAATCTTCTTTACAAAATCCGCTTTCCCAACTGAAATGTTATTATCCTTTGCAAAGGATTTAACATCATCGGTAACAGGATCGCTCTGTTGCAAAATCGTTGCTTTCGTATGATTTTGCTTCAAGGTGGCATCCACGCTGGAGGTCACCTTGCTTTGTAAGCGCTGCACTTTTTCTGCGTCATCATTGGCTACAGAGATCAAGATGGTGTTTTCTGGACTATCCGCGGACAGATACCCTTCTTGAAGCATCGCCTCAATAATCAGGTTTGTTGCTGTCCCCAAATCCATCCGATTCAGGTCCATACCGTCCAAAACGTTTACGGCGTCCTCGTTTAATGCCCGGCAACTCACTACCGTATCCTGCGGATCCACAGATAGCTCAATGCTCGGGTTCACGTCAATGCTGACAATGGAATCCACTGTAGGTTGAACCATAAAGAAAATTCCAACAAACAACATCAACGCCGCAGCAATCGCACAACTTGCCATTCTAAAGGAGATGATATGCGATTTTGGGTTGCTCTCCTTTTTAAACTCCACAACAGACGAGTCATTCTGTACCGCCAGGATTTCGCCCAGTACATCGGGAGTCGCTGTCAGAACGGCATTTCTCAAGGATTGCTTCATTTCTTTTTTTGTCATAGTCTCATATCGCACCTATCCTTGTAGAAAGTGCTTAGACCAGAGCCCAAAAAAATCAGCCAGCGCGATCTTCATTTACAGCTTTGTAAAGTTTTTTGATCGCCCTGTTGTAACAGGAAAGAACCGTGCCAATTGGAATATCGAGCAGGGAGGAAATCTCTCTAAACTTGAACCCCTGGGTTACATGCAAGAGGACGATATTCCGTTCCTGTTCGTTCAGGATCTCTAGCGCCTTCTGCAATACCAGATTGTCGATGGTATTGGAGATCACATCTACTCCGACATGATTCTCTTCTTCAGAGAAATCGGAAGACTCCTGCCTTTGGGCCCGGCGAAGCTCCATATAGGCCAGATTTCTAGCAATTGTAAAAATCCAAGCCAGGGGCTTTCCCTGAGGAATATAATGTCGTATCGACTTGCGGACGGAAAGATAGGTATCCTGCATCAGATCCTCCGCCGTCGAGTGGCTTTTGACGATGGCCAAAAGATAACAATAAACAGAGTTCTGTGTGATGCGGTACAGTTGTTCGAAAGCGGCCCTGTCACCGTCCGCAACCTCGCGCATCAGAGAATCAGTCAACTGTTCCTTTTTCCCGTCGTCACGGTTTCCTGGAACCAACATTTTCATCCCTCTATCAACATAATGAACGAATCATCGTTTTTATTGCAGCCATAAAAAATTTTTTTGAAATTTTTTATACAACTGCTGGGGTGACTTTGCCGTTTCGATCAACGGCATTTAGAAACATACTTTATCATTATATCGGATAAATTCCGTTTTGGGAAGCCCTCTTTCCAAAACGGCTTTATTTTTCGCTTTGAAATACCGTTCATGCGCCGCATAGCTCTTCAAACGGGTACATATATATCTGAAAAAGGGGGAATGGACTTGAATTCTGGGCGCAAAAGCGGATACTTTGTGCCGGTAGCGGTTTTAGTGCTTTGCTGCCTGGCCTTTTTGCTTTTATCCTATCTATCGTATCAAAAAGTGGGGGAAATGGCCTCCAATCTTGCTGCACGGGAGCGGCCGGCCGTGGTGATCGATCCGGGGCACGGCGGGGAAGACGGCGGTGCGCAGGGCGTATCTCAGATGCTGGAAAAGGATATCAACCTGGCGATTGCAAAGAAACTGGAAAAGATGCTGGCGCTCTCCGGGTTCCATGTGATTATGACGCGGGAGGAAGATGTTTCCATCGGGGATCCAGCTTTGGATACCGTAAAGGAGCGCAAAGTTTCCGATCTTCATAATCGTTTAGGTCTCATTGAAGAACAAGGCGATTGTATTTTTTTGAGCATTCACCAAAACCATTTTACCAGCAGCAGATATTATGGTACACAGGTATTTTATTCCACAAATGATCCATCCAGCGAAGAGCTGGCAGAAGCTGTCCGAGGGAGGGTGGTTTCTCTTTTACAGCCGGACAATACGCGCGAATGCAAGCCGGCTACAAGCTCAATTTATCTCTTATGGCATGCAGAGGTACCCGCTGTGTTGGTGGAATGCGGCTTTCTTTCTAATGAAAGCGAGGCGCAAAAGCTCAACGATCCACAGTATCAAGAGCAGATGGCCTTTGCAATCTACAGCGGATTTTTAGACTACTATCAATCTTCCCGCTGAAACTCCTATAACTAACTTGTGAAATATAACTAGAATCAAACGACAACTTGTTTTTCCTACACTCTTTCCGTATAATGGAAACAACCTTTTAAAAAATGAACCGGTAATGAGGTGCTCGAAAATGGCACAGAAAATGAAGAGTGTTTATGTTTGTTCGGAATGTGGATTTGAGTCCGCAAAATGGTACGGGAAATGCCCTGGCTGCGGACAGTGGAACACGATGAACGAAGAAGTGAAGGAGACTGCTCCGGTCAAAGGGAGTTTTTCTGCCGCAAGACCCAGCTTACATCGTCCGGTGCGGATCGACGAAATCAGCACAGAAGAGGAAGCACGTTACCATACCGGCTTGACCGAATTGGACCGTGTGCTCGGCGGGGGAATTGTCAAAGGCTCGCTGATTTTGATCAGCGGAGAACCGGGGATCGGCAAATCGACCATCCTCCTTCAAATCTGCGAGTTTTTGGGCCAGACCTTGCGCATACTTTATGTATCCGGCGAGGAATCCAGCCGGCAGATCAAGTTGCGTGCTGCACGCCTGGGGGTCAACAGTGAAAACCTTTATATTCTGACCGAAACCGATGTCCAGAATGTTGTGGAACAGATACGCAGCGACCAGCCGGATCTGGTGATGATCGATTCCATACAAACCATGAACTTTACCGATCTAAATTCCTCTCCGGGAAGCGTCACACAGGTGCGCGAGTGCACGAATGCCCTGATGCGGGCGGCAAAAGCGCTGGAAATTCCCATCCTTCTGGTGGGGCACGTCAACAAAGATGGAGCGATTGCGGGGCCCAAGGTCCTGGAACACATTGTGGATGCGGTCCTCTATTTTGAAGGGGACCGGCAGATGACCTACCGCATCCTGCGTGCTGTGAAAAACCGCTATGGCTCCACCAACGAGATTGGCGTATTTGATATGGGGGAGCACGGGATGCATCAAGTGGACAATCCCTCTTTGGCGATGCTGGCAGGCCGCCCGATCAATGTCTCCGGAACTTGTGTCACTTGCATCATTGAGGGTTCGCGTCCTATCTTGGCCGAGATCCAAGGGTTAGCCTCGACTTCAAATTTTGGAAACCCTCGCAGGATGTCGACCGGCTTTGACTACAATCGCATGTCCTTGTTGTTGGCCGTGTTGGAAAAGCGCGCCGGTTATTACTTCTCAAATTTAGACGCCTATATTAATGTGGTAGGGGGACTGCGTTTGGATGAGCCAGCGGCAGATCTGGCGGTCGCGATGGCGCTGGTATCCAGCCTGAAGGATTGTCCGATTCGCGACGACGCCATGGTCGTTGGGGAAGTGGGCCTTGCCGGAGAACTTCGCTCCGTTTCCCGCATCGAAGCCCGCATCAGTGAGGCCAAACGCCTTGGCTTCCGTCTTTGTGTCCTGCCGTATTCCAACTTGAAACAAATACACTCGAAACAGGAGGATATCCAATTGATCGGTGTTAAAAACGTCCGGGAAGCTTTTGAAGCATTGACCATGCCATCGGTTTAAATGCGCGGCTGCACGTCGTTGACTGGTGTCTCTGGCCGGACCCGCGGTGTCACTTTAATGCAATGAACACAACCGTCCCCAGTGTAATTTGTGATGGCAGATGGCATTTCCAAGCTGCAATACCCGTCACGCTGATAGATGCAATCCTCGTCACACTGAATGATGCTCATTCCCATTCACCTCTTTTCGCACAGGAATCA
The DNA here is from genome assembly GCF_015558525.1 of Anaeromassilibacillus sp. D41t1_190614_C2. Lineage (NCBI taxonomy): Bacteria > Bacillati > Bacillota > Clostridia > Eubacteriales > Acutalibacteraceae > Anaeromassilibacillus > Anaeromassilibacillus sp. D41t1_190614_C2. The sequence goes on from NZ_JADMOD010000002.1 coordinate 141,756, forward strand.
TGAACTTGCATGGATATTTTAGACTTTTGCCGCCCAAAATATGCACAGCCTTCTTTACACGTTTCAATCCACTGTTTAATATGGATTGAAGCGTGTTTTTTCTATCAAAAGCTCTTGAAATGCAAGTATATTTCCGTAGATCGCTCGCAAAATAGAAAGGAATGGGGGAGTGGCAATGAAAAAATATGTACAGCTAATCACCTTTACATGCATGGCGATTGCAGCTATTTTGGTGGCTGGAAGAGTGATGAAGAGCAGAACCACACAAGCGACTGTTGTAAAGGTTAGTAGCTTAACTGTTGAAAGCTCTGTCACTTGCAGCGGAAAGGTCGAACGTGTGTCGGTTCGAAGCGTCTATCCCCCTGCTCCTGCTGCTGTTCAGAAAGTTTATGTGGAGATCGGGGATCATGTTGAGGATGGAGATCCCCTCATGGATATCCTGGTTACTGCTTCAGCCTCAGAGACGGAAATTCTCCAGGAAACATACGCCGCTCTGTTGAGCGAATATACGCAAACGGAAATTCCTTTTTCTGATTTTTCTTCCGTAGGACAAGAGGAAGATGCACAGCAATTGACCGCTCCAATCAGCGGCGAAGTGACTGCTGTTTCTATAACCAACCAAGGGACTTTGGAATTTGGTAAACCTGCGATTACCATCGCCAGCGACGAGGGGCTCCAGGTGCGTCTGTCCGTCAACGAATCGCAGATTTCGGATATTCAGGTGGGGCAACCGGCTGAAATCACTGGTGTGGGGTTCCATACCTGCTATACAGGTACCGTAAAAAGCATTTCTTCCGAAGCAAAGCAAGTGGTGTCTACCACAGGACAGGAAACCGTTGTTGAAGTGGTTGTGAGTGTTGATAATCCGGGGAATGATATTAAGCCAGGCTATACGGCCAAAGCAAAGATTATTACGGCGCAAAATGACAATGTCCTGATTGCACCATATGAAGCTGTGCGTGCGGAGGAAGACGGTTCGGAATACGTCCTAAAATTGAAAGGGCAGCGCGCGGTGAAAACCCCCGTGGAAACGGATGGAGAATTCGAAGACGGATTTGGGGTTACCTCCGGAATTGAAGAAGGCGATCAAATCATCATGAACCCAGATGCGATTTCAGATGGGGAACATGTAGTTGCACAGGTGGAAGAGGCAGAAGGTGATTCCCATGATTGATCTCATTCGTTCTGCATACCGAAGCTTAGGGAGAAAACGGGGCAGAACCGTCCTCACCATTTTAGGAATTGCCATAGGAGTCGCATCCGTAATTTTAATTGGCAATATCAGCCAATGCGGTACGAATGCCCTTACCACAGAATTGGAAAGCCTGGGCCTTGGAGGATTGACAATTTCCTGCAATGCGGAAGCGAACGTCTCTTTGGACGAAGAGGACTTGAACCTAGTTAAGCATTGTGATCAGGTCGAACAGGCGACGCCGATCCTCATGCAAAGCACGTCTGTCACTGTAAGGGATGAGGAGACCAACACTCTGCTTTGGGGAATTGACACATCTGCCAGCCAAATTGTTTCCATTCAAATTCTCTACGGCAGGATGTTCAGCAACAAAGAAGTCAGCACCGCTGCCAATGTATGCCTGGTAGATGAGGCTTTTTCACAGAAGGCTTATCATAGGAGCAATATCATTGGAAAACATATCTCCATTCAATGTGGTGGTGCGATGGAAGACTTTGAAGTCGTAGGGATAATCAAGACAGGGAGTGGCCTTCTTCAAAATATGTTGGGAAACTATATCCCGACCTTTGTTTATATCCCATATACGACCATGCAAACCTCCATGGGGCGTAGTAATTTCGATCAAATCGCTGTGAAAATCGATTCTAATAGCAACGTAGATCGTGCGGGAAATTCTATTACCGCGATTTTAAACCAGAATAATGGCACATCAGATGCCTTTGTTTCGAACAATCTGGCCAAACAAAAAGATGGCCTGACTTCTATTTTAGACATTGTTACGCTCGTACTTTCCGCTGTGGGGGCGATTTCCCTGTTGGTAGCGAGCTTGAGCATTATGACGGTAATGTTGGTATCGGTGAGCGAGCGCACGCGTGAAATTGGCATTAAAAAGGCGATCGGAGCCAGACAATTAGACATCATGCTGGAATTTTTGTTCGAGGCTGTCTTGATTTCCGTTATTGGTTGCGCGATCGGAATTGTAGCCGGCTATTTGGTTTCTTTTGCGGGTGCTTCAATCATTGGAATGTCCCTGGGAATCCGGTGGGATGTCCTTCTTTTGGCTGTGTTCTTTTCCTTATGCACGGGTACAACATTCGGAGTTTATCCTGCTTACAAGGCGTCGAAACTTCGCCCGGTAGATGCCCTGCGAATGGAATGAATCAAGATTGTAATGCTAACAATATAAAATATAAAATAAAATCTCCCAGCAAGCTGAACCGCACCTCATTTGTAGACAGTATGCTATACTGAAAACAAGTGAGGTGCTTCATTTGTAGAAACAATGCGAGTGGGTCTGAAATCAATGACAAGGGTATAATTAACCGCTGGGAACGAATCTATCTTGAAGAAGGCCTGGCGGTAGAACACCGAGGGCGTAAAAATACCGGCCGCCTTTTTGGGGTCACTTCAAGCGTAGGGGGATTTTATGAGGGCTGACTTTATGGAAGCCAAGGAAAGGTAAGCCACTGTTTGGCAGCATCCTCTTGTGTTACACTGTATTTACTGCTACCCTTAAACCAGGCGCTGCGATTCCTACGGAAAGGAGGATGGCCAACGCCGATTGGGCAAAACCCTTTTTTGTCTGTGCAGCGTAAATTGCCGGCAATACCTTGCGCGAGAGCGCCGGGAACGAACAAAGAGAAAGGAGCCCCGAAGGGCCCCTATTTTTTGAAGGTTAGGTAATTATACAAAATAAATATTTTGTATAATTTAGGGAGGGAGAAATGTTAAAATCAGGTTTTGTAAAACGGAAAGCTTAGGATCATTTTTAACCAGAGATTTTCGGACGACATTCAGTTTTTATGTTATAATATATTCAAGTCAACAAACGATATTTTAATCAAAATAAATCCAAACTTTTTTAGAGATGATAACATGAAACCAGAATTATTAGCAGAAGCTCCACAAATTATCCGTGAATTTTTAGGCTACCTAGGTACGATCAAAGGAAAATCCGAAAAAACAGTGGAAGAATATTATTTAGATTTGCGTACGTTTTTTCGGTACATTAAGCTATCCAGAAACTTAGTTAAAGATGATACGCCATTTGAAGAAATCTCTATATCCGATGTGGATATTGACCTGATACGTACCATTACTTTGACGCAGGTTTTTGAATACATGAATTATCTAACAAATGTTCGAAACAATAAACCAGCTACCCGATCCCGCAAAGTTTCAAGCCTTCGTACTTTTTTTAAATATTTGACCAATAAAACCAACCAATTAGACGTCAATCCTGTCTTGGAATTGGAAACGCCAAAATTGCGTTCATCGCTTCCCAAATACCTAACGTTCGAACAAAGTATCGATCTATTGACAAAAGTGGATGGAAAAAACAAGGAACGCGACTACTGTATTCTTGTTCTGTTCTTAAATTGTGGATTACGTCTTTCCGAATTGGTAGGCCTCAATTTGAGTGATGTGCGGCAAAGCTCCAACACGATGCGAGTGCTGGGGAAAGGAAATAAGGAACGAATTGTATATTTGAATGAGGCTTGCCAAGATGCAATCCGCCGATATTTGGCGGTTCGTCCGCACGATGGACTGATTGATAAAAAGGCGCTATTTATCAGCGCACAGCGTAAAAGAATCAGCCCGAAAACGGTTCAATACCTCGTCAAGAAATATCTTGCACAAATTGATTTAGGTGGTCCAGGGTATTCCGTTCATAAATTGCGACACACTGCGGCTACTTTGATGTATCAGCATGGCCATGTGGATATTCGCGTCTTAAAAGATATTTTGGGCCACGAAAATTTGGGAACTACAGAAATCTATACGCATCTATCCGACCAGCAGATGGAACAAGCGGCAAATGCGAATCCACTGGCCCACATAAAACCTCGGAGTGCCGTCACGAATCTGAAGGAGGATTCCCAAAGGAAAGATCACTCCAATGAATAGAATCTTAACGATAAAATCATAATAAAATAAATAGTAAGAGGTCTTATATGGCATTGAATCGAAAGCCCAAAATTTTGTTTTGTGCATCTACCTTGGGACATATTTTGCACTTCCATCTTCCCTATCTCCAAGCGTTTCGTTCCCTTGGGTACGAAGTCTGGGTCGTTGCAAGTAGCAGTCAGGAAATTCCCTTTGCGGATTTTGTGATCACGCTGCCTTTTGAAAAAAATTTGACAAGCCCTCGGAATTTGCAGGCAATCTGGAAAGCAAGGAAACTTTTCAAAGAGCATTCCTTTGATGTTGTTAGTACACACACAACCTTGGCCAGCGCGGTGATACGAGCAGCGATTCTAACAATTCCAGCCCGGCAGAGGCCGCTTGTTTTTTGCACGTCCCACGGGTATCTCTTTTCTGAAAAAGAAGGATGGAAAAAATGGCGCTATCTCCTGCCGGAAAAACTCTGTGCACGTATCACTGATGTAACCCTTGTTATGAATCATGAGGATCTTGAGATTGCACGGCAGCATCATCTCTATAAAGGGCAGCTCTGCTTCACCGACGGGATGGGCCTGGATCTGAAAAGATACCATCCCCTTTCAGAGGAAGCGCGTAAAGCGGCACGTAAGAAAGCGGGATATACAGATACAGACGTTCTCTTTGTCTATGCGGCGGAGTTTTCTCCCCGTAAAAATCAAGCGCTTTTGCTACGAGCGTTTGCTTCCGTTTCCAAGCGGCATCCGAAGATGAAGCTGCTCCTGGCTGGAACAGGAGCTCTTGAGGAGGAGTGCAAAGAACTTGCCAAATTGTTGCATATGGAGACGCAAGTTCAGTTTTTGGGGTACGTTGACCGGATGGGAGAACTTTATCCCCTGTGCGATGTGTCCGCAACATCCAGCCGGATTGAGGGGCTGCCGTTTAATGTGATGGAGTCCATGGCCTGCGGCCTTCCGGTGGTTGCCAGCGACATTAAAGGGCATCGGGAGTTGGTTCTTCCTGGCAAGACCGGGTTTTTATTTCCCAGTGGAGATCAGGAGGCTCTTGAGCAGCAACTCGAAGCGGTATATCAATTGCGCGACCAATTGGATTCTTACCGGCACAACGCCTTGCTGCACATCCAACGATACCGGTTGGATCGTGTACTGCCGGATAACATCAAGATTTATACGGATGTGATTGGCCGGACAAAGAAAAAATAGCAGCTAGTTTTTAAACTAGCTGCTATTTTTTCTTTTGTGTTATCCCAGCTTTGCACGAGGATGGCATTGATTATACACCTCTTTAAAATGGTCGTTCAATAGGTGCACATAAACCTGCGTAGAAGAAATATCCGCATGTCCCAACATAGCCTGGATGTCCTTTAAATCGGCTCCATTCTCCAATAGATGCAGGGCGAAGGAATGGCGAAGGGTGTGAGGGGTGATTTCTTTTGTGATCCCTGCTTGTTCTGCATACCCTTTTACGATTTTCCAGAACCCCTGCCGGGTCAGACGTTTCCCGTTCAAATTGGTAAACAGAGCTTGTCCCCCATCTGGGGAAAGGATGAGGCTGCGAACCCGGAGAATATAATCAGAGATAGCAGCTACCGCGGTGGCATATACAGGAATCATCCGCTCTGATTTGCCATTTCGGCAGCACAGCATTCCCGTTCGCAGATTGATGTCGTTGACGTCAAGAGCCACCAGCTCTGAAGAACGTATCCCGGTAGCGTATAGAAGCTCCAGCATCGCCTTATCGCGGCACCCTTTTGGTTCCGTGGGATCAGGCTGGCTGAGGAGCAAGTCGATTTCCTCCCCGCTAAGAATCTGCGGCAGCTTCTTAGGTGCCTTTTCCAATTTGATATTCCGCGCGGGGTTGCTTTCTGCAAAACCGCTCTGCATGAGAAAATAGTAGAAACACCGGATGGAAGCGACATTCCGTGTAATAGTCGCATTGGATTTTTTCAAACTCATCAAATTTTGAACATACCGTTCCATTTGGGCTTCATCAACAGAGGCAGGGTCATCCAATCCTTGTTGCGATAAATACGCCAGAAAATGCTCCACATCGCGAAGATAGGAGTCCAGCGTATTGTCTGAGACGTTTTTTTGATTTACCAAATAGTCGCTGAAATCCAAACAAAAGTCCTTCATGTTCTTTACCCCTTAAAACGAAAAAAGCCCCGCAAAGCAGACCGTCGTCAGCAAGTCGAGAAGCGCCGCCAAAAAACACATCGCCAAAACAGCGCCATAGCGGAGACAATACAATTTCATCCCAGAACCGGCGGTCCCTGTAATACGGCGGGAGAACCGCATACTTTCCCTTCCTGCCAGCAATAAAGCTAGGCAACATACAAACGCGCCGGGAAGGATGACGAGGAAGTGAAAAATCACCCCGTGAAAACCATGTGTGGCATAGAGATATCCGGAAGTTAGGCCCAGACCAAGCCCCCGAAAGAACAGAATCGCTGGAACGGCAAACACCCCCCACAGCGAAAGGCCGCAAAGAAAACATGCCAACACAAACAAGAACGAGGATGCAAAAGATGCAGAGAACACAGAAAAAACCGGTTGTGAAGCCCTCTCCTGAAAGTTGCTGTAAAATAGAAAATCCACCTTATCCAGTATGGAAACGTCTACATTCCGGGTGATCAATGCTCCCGATACCATTCCGACCAAAAAGCACAAGGCCAACAAAACCGCTGCTAAATTTGACCGCACTGCTTCGATCAGGCTAGCCTTATCAATCAGATGTCCCTTCCATCGATCGAGCTGAAAAACGTTTGTCCCTTTTATATGCATCACGTACCGCCTCCCCAAAGGTTGCTCACTTTAAAGGTATGCGCGGCAGGGGACAAATATGATTTTTCAGCCCTGCTTCTGAAAAACATCTCGCTCTTATCAATTTATCTAGTATATACTATAATACATTTCAAAATGTAGTGCAATATCCCAAAGAATATTTCTTGCATTTTCATGCAGAATTGTTACTCTATGCAGATATCAATTATGTAAACCGATTTAAGATTATGTAAACAACGTTATGTAAATTAAAAGTGCATAAAAATACACGCGGGTGTATATTCCGCATCCGCGTGTATAAAACACCTCTTATTGGGCCTTATTCTGCCAGGGCTGCCTGAATCATTACAGCACATTCCAGACGCTTTTGCTCCAACGCGCAGGCAATCGAATGAGGCTTGTGGATATCACCCTCATACTGCCAGTTGTTGGCGTTGCATCCGCCGCTGCAATAGAACTTCGCCCAGCAATTCTTGCACTGCTCCTTGCTATACACATTGGCAAGCGCAAACATGTTTTTCCGTTCCATGTCGTAGCTGCCGTCCAGCACATTGCCCATCTTCCATTCGTCCTCACCGACAAACTGATGGCATGGGAAGATATCCCCTTCGGGCGTCACAGCAACATACTCATTGCCGCAGCTGCACCCGCGAAGCCGTTTGATTGCACAGGGGCCCTGGTTTAAGTCGATCATAAAGTGGAAGAAGTTAAACCCTCTCCCCTCTTTCTTTCTGGCAATGATGGTGTTTGCCAGACGCTCATATTCCTCAAACACACGGGGAAGGTCTTCCTCCTGGATGGAATAACTGAGTTTCGGGTCGGATACCACGGGCTCCACGGAAACCTGGTCAAAGCCGAGATCCACCAAATGCAGGACATCCTCGGTAAAGTCCAAATTATACTTCGTAAAGGTGCCGCGTGCGTAGTAATCCTTGTCCTTCCCGCGGGTAGCCACCAATTTCTGGAAGCGCGGCACAATGGTGTCATAGCTGCCGCTTCCGTTTGTACGTACACGCAGGCGGTCGTTGACCTCTTTCCGCCCGTCGATGGAAAGGACCACGTTCGACATCTCACGGTTGATAAAGTCGATCTTATCGTCCGTCAGCAAAAGGCCGTTGGTGGTGATTGTAAAGCGGAAGTTTTTGTTGTGCGCCTTCTCAATGCTACGCGCATAGGCAACTGTTTCTTTCACCACGTCAAAGTTCATCAACGGTTCTCCGCCGAAGAAATCCACTTCCAGATTGTGGCGCGGCCCGGACTTTTCAATCAAAAAGTCGATGGCTTTTTTCGCAACTTCCAGAGGCATCAACATTCTGCCGCGGCCAAAGTCCCCCTTTGCTGCAAAGCAATATTCGCAGCGCAGATTACAATCGTGCGCAATGTTCAGGCACATGGATTTGATGGGAGCATTCGTCATCATTGTGGCAAACTTTTCGTACTCGTCCGCTGAGAAGAGCTGGCCTGAAGTATACAATTCCCGCAATTCGGCATAAGCCTGGGTGAGGGTTTCTTCATCGAACTGCCCGCGGAGCGCCTCCATCATATTCTGCGGCGGCAATTCCGGGACACAATCTTCCTTTTCCAGGTAGTCCAACATCAAAAAAGGTGCTTCTTCAAAGAGATGTACGGCGCCGCTATTTGTGTCCATCACAATGCGGTAGCCGTTCAAACGATATTTATGTATCATGTACTTTTCCCCATTTGCACAAAATTTAAGGGACAGGTTTCCTGTCCCTTTGGTCTCTTGGTCTATGTGCGAGCCGGACCCGCTACAAAAAACGTGCCCTTCGCAATATGAAACCTTAGCGATTGGCGTTTTCGCACTTCTGGTTGGCAACCGTGCAGGAAGTCTTGCATGCGGACTGGCAGGACGCCTGGCATTCGCCGCAGCCGCCTTTCACAGCGCTTTCCTTCAGATTGGCCTTATTCAACGTTTTGATCTGCTCCATGATAAAACCCCCATTTCTAAGTCTTGAATATTCTTTGTTCATTATAGCACAATCTACTCGATAAGAAAAGGGCTATTTTATTTTGCTCTTTTTACTCACAGAAAGCAACCCGCCAATCGCACCCGCTAAAACCATCACTGCTAAGCGCGTGAGGGTCGTCAGCACGGGTGCCCCATGAAAGACGATCACACCCGCAAGCAAAAACAGGATAAATAATAGAAGCCCAGAGATTGCCCCAAACAGCAGACCATTCTTTTTGGAAACCTTCGCCGCAAAGAATCCCGCTGCAAAAGCGCTGAAAGCGGAAACCGCAATAATGATGGGGTTGATCGCAAATTGCGGGATATAGCTTGCCTTTACAAAGCCAAAAGCAAAGAGAGCCAAAAGTCCCGCACATAAAACCGCTCCACATACCGCCCCGATCACGACCGCGCGTACCGCTCCCAATACGGTGCTGTTTTTATTGGATCTGGTCATTTTCATCACACGCCCTCCTCCACTATCTGCTTGATAGATATGCGGGGAACGCGTTCGGTATTCGTCCACCGTGCTTATTTCTTAAACTTGAACTTTCCAGTTTTTTCTTTCTTTTCTTCCTTCTCTGCAGGCTCTTCATGCTCCGTATCCACGCTGCCGATCGCCCAACGCTTCACACGCAGCTTTGCACGGTCCGTGCCCGTCTCGATGATAACGGTATCCGTGTCTTCCTTAATGCTGATGATGCGGCCCACAATTCCACCGATGGTCGTAATTTCATCGCCGATCTGCGCGTTTTTGCGCATGGCTTCTTCCTTCTTTTTCTTCTTGGAAGAAGGGCGGATCAGCAGCAGATAAAAGCCCACAATGATGACTGCATAGAAGATCAGGATTGTCCACATGCTGCCGCCAGAACTTGCCTCTGTGGTGTTTGCTAGAACCATAAAGTTTTCCATTATACGATACTGCACCTCCATAATGATAAGCCCATCCACTCACAACCATCGTGCATTCGAACGGTTTTGGCGGGCACTCGTGCTACTCATTATAGCAATAAATGGGAAGGCATGCAAGCGTTTTAATCGCTTTCCCAAAGGAATTTCCGTTTTAAATCCGTTTTCCGAGCTTTGCAACGTTTTCCTCGTAAAACGCATCAAATTGATCGTTGTCGAGCGCTGTACGGATACGCTCTAAGAGCGTGTTGTAAAAATAAATATTGTGCATCACGCAAAGGCGCATCGCCAACATTTCCCCGCTCTTAAAGAGATGATGGATATAAGCGCGGGAGAAGTTGCGGCAGGCCGGGCAGTCGCACGTCGGGTCCAGGGGAAGCGTGTCCAGCTCGTATTTGGCGTTCATCAGGTTGCGGCATCCCTCCCAAGTAAAGGCATGGCCGTGGCGTGCGTTGCGGCTTGGCATCACGCAGTCAAAGATATCCACACCGCGCTTGACCGCCTCCAGAATGTTGACCGGCGTCCCCACACCCATCAAGTAGCGGGGCTTATCCGCTGGCATCTCCGGTTCGACAGCCTCGATGATACGGTACATCTCCTCCGCCGGTTCTCCCACCGCCAATCCGCCGATGGCATATCCGTCTAGGTCCAGCTTCCGGATCTCGCGCATGTTTTCTATGCGCAGGTCTTCGTATGTGCTGCCCTGGTTGATCCCCCAGAGCATCTGCTTGGGGTTGACTGTATCCGGCAGGGCATTGAGCCGGTCGTGTTCTTCCTTGCAGCGGTATAGCCAACGAACAGTCCGTTGACAGGAAGCGCGGGCATAGTTGTATTCCGCCGGGTTTTCCATGCACTCGTCAAAGGCCATGGCGATGGTAGAACCCAGGTTGGATTGAATCCGCATGCTTTCCTCCGGCCCCATGAAGATCCGGTGCCCGTCGATATGGGAGGCAAAGGTTACGCCCTCTTCCTTAATATTGCGCAGCTTTGCCAATGAAAACACCTGGAAACCGCCGCTGTCCGTCAAAATTGGCCCCTGCCAGCGGGTAAATGCGTGCAGGCCGCCGAGCTTTTTCACCGTCTCATCGCCAGGGCGCAGATGCAAATGATAGGTATTGCAAAGCTGTACCTGGCATTTCAACTCTTTTAAATCGAGTGCGGACACCGCCCCTTTGATCGCACCGGCGGTCGCCACATTCATAAAGGCAGGCATTTGGATGATCCCATGCGGTGTAACAAATTCCCCGCGGCGGGCTTTGCCCACCTGTTTGATTAATCGGTACATAGATTTCTTTTTCCTTTCAAACGATCACATTCCTACAAAAAGCCCCAACATAGTTTCTGAGGATAGTTGTGGGAAAATCAGAAATTTCCATTTGTGTTGTAAGGCTATTATTATAACATAGGAATCGATTCAGAAAAAGAGCCATTTTTGTTCCGTTTCGTATCGTACCGTTCCCGTTCCAGTCCCATTAGTCAATTGGCACAGAAACGCAGAAGCGAAGTGGCAATGGAAAATTCCAGAACCACTTCGCTTTCCAGATGCAGCGCATCTATTTTTATGTTTACTGGTCCATCCAATAGAATCTCTCTTCATTCCTTGGACGGCGCCATGTGTGTAACCTTTGCGATGAGTCTCTTACATATTGGAGTATCCTTCCAAATAAGCGTCTACCTCTTTGGCACATTCCCTGCCCTCTGCAATGGCCCAGACAACCAGGGATTGCCCACGGTGCATGTCTCCGGCAGCAAACACGCCGGGGACATTGGACGCATATTTCCCCGCCTCCGTCTTGACCGTATTCCGGGGAGAAAGCTCCAATTGGAAAGCGTCGGCGATATATGTCTTGCATCCGGTAAACCCTGCGGCGATGATGAGCAAGTCGCAGTCGATGACCTCTTCACTGCCAGGGACTGGGCTGTATTTGCGGTTTTCATCAAAGGCCAGGCGGACGATTTCGATGGCCGTCACATTTCCCTCTTCGTTGGTGATCACACGGTTGACCGTGGTACAGTACCGCCGGGGGTCCTTTCCAAATACAGCGATCGCCTCCTGCTGGCCGTAATCGGTCTTGCAAGTTTTAGGATACTCGGGCCATGGGTTGTCGGCACTGCGCTCGTCCGGGGCTTTGGGCATCATCTCCAGCTGCACCACCGACTTGCAGCCATGGCGCAGGACGGTGCCAACGCAGTCGTTGCCCGTATCGCCGCCGCCGACAACGACCACATGTTTGTCCTTGGCGTTCACATACTGCCCATCTGCAAAGTGGGAATCGAGAAGGCTCTTGGTGTTCCGTGTCAGAAAATCGACGGCAAAGTAAACACCCTTCGCCTCTTCCCTTCCCAACGCTTGGATGTCGCGGGGTTGCTCCGCGCCGCAGCAGAGCACAACCGCATCGTACTGCTCCAACAGAGCTTTGGGAAGGAGGTCGACGCCCACGTTTGTGTGGGTGATAAACCGCACGCCCTCTTCTTTCATCAGCTCCACACGGCGATCGATGACCGCCTTGTCCAGCTTCATATTGGGAATCCCATACATCAGAAGCCCACCGATCCGGTCGTTCTTCTCATATACCGTCACATGGTGGCCCCGCTTATTGAGCATGTCGGCACAGGCCAGACCTGAGGGCCCCGAACCAACAATCGCCACCTGTTTATCTGTACGGATCTCCGGGATACAGGGCTGCATATAGCCGTCCGCAAATCCTTTTTCAATGATGGAGCGTTCGTTCTCTTTGATGGTCACCGGCCGGTCGTTTACGCCGCACAGACACGCCACCTCGCAGAGCGCCGGGCATACCCGGCCCGTAAATTCCGGGAAATTGTTGGTCTTTAACAGACGGGACAGCGCATGCCAGGTATTGCCGTGGTAAACCTCATCGTTCCATTCTGGGATCAGATTGTGCAGCGGGCATCCGGTCGCCATGCCGTGCAGCATCATACCGGATTGGCAGAATGGGACGCCGCAATTCATGCAGCGCGCCCCCTGCTTTCTGCGCTCTTCCTCGGAGAGGGCGCCGTGAAACTCATCAAAATCGCGGATGCGTTCCAGGGGACTTCTCTCCGGTGTTTCATCTCTTTGATACTCTAAAAAACCTGTTGCTTTCCCCATATCGCTTCTCCTATCTCCGTGTATTCTGATAAAACGCTTCGATCTCTGCTTCTTCCCGGCTCATTCCTTTTTTCTCCATGGAAGAAATTGTTTTGAGCATTTTCTGGTAATCGTTGGGCATGATCTTTTTGAACAGCGGCACAAAGGCCTCGAAGTCCGCAAGGATCTCTTTTGCCAGGGCAGAACCGGTGTTCTCAAAATGTTCCGAAAGGATCGCCTTCAGCTCTTCGATATCATGCTTTTCCGTCAGGTTTTCGATGGTTACAAGTTCCTTGTTGACCTTTCGATATAGATCGTGTTCCCGGTCGAGCACATAGGCGATGCCGCCGCTCATACCAGCGGCAAAGTTTTTGCCCGTCCTCCCCAGAACGACCGCAACACCGCCGGTCATATATTCACAGCCGTGGTCCCCTACGCCTTCCACCACAGCGAGTGCGCCCGAATTGCGCACGCAGAAGCGCTCACCGGCAATTCCGTTGATAAAGGCTTTGCCGCTTGTGGCTCCATAGAGCGCCACGTTGCCGATGATGACATTCTCTTCCGCTGTAAAACGGCTTCCTTTCGGCGGGAATACCACCAATTTCCCTCCAGACAGGCCCTTTCCGAAATAGTCGTTGCTGTCGCCGGAAAGCCGGATTGTAACGCCTTTGGGAAGGAATGCGCCAAAGGACTGGCCTCCGCCTCCGTGGCAGAGGATCTGGTAGGTATCCTCTGGAAGCGAATGGCCAAACCGCTGCGTCACTTCCGAGCCAAACCGCGTGCCGACCGTCCGGTCCGTGCTGGAAACCTGCAATTCCACCTGCCCCGGTTTCCCGTTCATCAAGTTCTGATGAAGTTTTGGAAGGATGACCCGTTCATCCACCGTCTTTTCCAACGCAAACGCATAGGCATCTTCCTTGCGGTAATGGCAAGTCCCCTGGTATGGATGGTTCAGAATCTTGGTGAGGTCCACCAGCTTCCCGCGGGGCGCTGCGGAATTCTCACGCTTTTTCAGCAGGTCTGTCCGTCCCACCAATTCGTCGATCGTGCGGATGCCCAGCCGCGCCATGATCTCCCGTACCTCTTCTGCGATAAACCGCATAAAGTTGACGATATACTCGGGCTTCCCGGAAAAGCGCTTGCGCAGCTCCGGGTTTTGGGTGGCGATTCCAAACGGACAGGTATCCAAATTGCATACGCGCATCATCATGCACCCCATGGTGACCAGGGGCGCTGTGGCAAAACCGAATTCCTCCGCGCCCAGCATGCAGGCAATGGCCACATCCCGGCCGCTCATGAGCTTGCCGTCTGTTTCAATCCGCACATGGGAACGCAGGCCGTTTTTCATCAGCGTCTGATGCACCTCGGACAGCCCCAACTCCCAAGGCATGCCGGCGTTGTGGATGGAGTTGCGGGGGGCCGCGCCGGTGCCGCCGTCGTAACCGGAAATCAACACGACGCTTGCGCCCGCCTTGGCCACGCCCGCCGCAATGGTCCCGACGCCGGCCTCCGACACCAGCTTGACGGAAATATCCGCGTTGTGGTTGGCATTTTTCAGGTCATAGATGAGCTGCGCTAAGTCCTCAATAGAATAGATGTCGTGGTGTGGGGGCGGCGAAATCAGGGAGACGCCCGGCGTGGAATAGCGGGTCTTTGCAATCCACGGATAGACCTTTCTGCCAGGTAGGTGTCCGCCCTCACCCGGCTTCGCCCCCTGCGCCATTTTGATCTGGATCTCTTTCGCGGAGACCAGGTATTCGCTGGTCACGCCAAAGCGCCCGGAAGCCACCTGTTTGATCGCGCTGCAATACTCGGAGGAAAGCCGCTCCGGAAGCTCGCCGCCCTCGCCGGAATTGGATTTGCCGCCGATCTGGTTCATAGCGAGCGCCATGCATTTATGCGCTTCCTCCGAGATGGAGCCGTATGACATGGCGCCGGTTTTAAACCGCTTGACGATGCTGTCCACTGGTTCCACTTCTTCCAGAGGAATTCCGCCGTCCGGATCGAACACAAAGTCGATCAGGCCGCGAAGCGTGTGGGGCCTTGTCTCGTCGTCCACCATAGCGGTATATTCTTTAAATTTTTCATAACTCCCCGACCTCGTAGCCTGCTGTAAGGCGACAATGACCTGCGGGGAATAGAGATGGTCGTCTTTGTCCTTTCCGCTCCGCAGATTGTAACTGCCGGAGGAATCCAGCGTTGTGTCCACGCCCAGCCCCAGGGGATCAAACGCATGGGAATGCCGCACATGGATGTCCTGGTCGATCTCCTCCAGGCCGATGCCCTCCACCCGGCTGACGGTATTGGTAAAATAGGCATCGATCACCGACTTTTTGATGCCGATGGCCTCAAAAATCTGAGCGGATTGATACGATTGCAGCGTCGAAATGCCCATCTTGGATGCAATTTTGACCACGCCGCTCAAGATCGCTTTGTCGTAATCCTCAATGGCCACATACAGATCCTTATCGAGCATGTTGTTTTCGATCAGTTCTGCAATGGCTTCATGGGCAAGATAGGGGTTGATCGCAATCGCGCCATACCCTAACAGGGTTGCGAAGTGGTGCACGTCGCGGGGTTCCCCGCTTTCCAGGATAATGGAGATCGCCGTGCGCTTCTTGGTCCGGATCAAATACTGCTCGATTGCGGACACCGCCAAGAGCGAGGGGATCGCTACGTGGTTTTCATCCACCCCGCGGTCCGACAGGACGATGATATTGGCGCCGTTCTTATAAGCTTTGTCCACCTGGACGAACAGCCGGTCCAGCGCCCGTTTGACCGGTGTGTTTTTATAATATAGCAGGGAGACCGTGTCGGTCTTGAGCCCCCGCCGGTTGAGGCTTTTGATCTTGAGCATATCCACGCTCGTTAAAATCGGGTTGTTGATCTGCAGCACCATGCAGTTCTCCGCCTTCTCCTGGAGGAGGTTCCCGTCCGACCCAGCATATACGGTCGTATTGGTGACGACTTTTTCCCGGATGGCGTCGATCGGCGGGTTCGTCACCTGGGCAAAGCTCTGCTTAAAATAATTGAACAGGGGCTGGTGCTTGTCGGACAGCACCGCGATGGGAATATCGATACCCATGGAGGCGGTCTGTTCGTTCCCGTCGCGCGCCATTGGAAGAATGGCCGTCTTCAGATCTTCATATGTGTAACCAAACGCCTTGTACAGCTTATCCCGCAGTTCCTGCGGGTGTGTCTCCACCTTGTGGTTGGGCACCTTGAGCTCCGAGAGCTCCACGACGTTCTTATCCAGCCATTCGCCATAGGGCTGTTGGTGTGCATACGTGCTTTTGAGCTCTTCGTCCGAGATGATCGCGCCGCGCACCATGTCGACCACCAGCATCTTGCCCGGCTCCAAGCGGGATTTCTGCACAATTTTTTCCGGCGGGATATCCAGCACCCCCACCTCGGAGGCGAGGATCACGGTGTCGTCCTCCAATACATAGTAACGGGAGGGACGCAGGCCGTTGCGGTCCAGCGTTGCACCCACAAGGTCGCCGTCGGAGAACAAAACCGCAGCAGGGCCGTCCCAGGGCTCCATCATGGTGGCGTAATAGCGGTAGAAGTCTTTCTTTTCCCGGCTGATGTTGTCATCGCTCTCCCAAGGTTCTGGGATCGTAATCATCATCGCCTTTGGAAGTTCCATCCCGCTCATCACGAGGAATTCGATGGTGTTGTCCAGGATTGCCGAGTCGGAACCATTGTCGTCCACCACAGGGAGGATCTTATCCATATCCGCCTGAAGATCGGGTGAGAACATCGTCTCCTCCCGGGCAAGCATGCGGTCTACATTGCCGCGGATCGTGTTGATCTCGCCGTTGTGGAGCAGGAAGCGGTTCGGATGAGCGCGTTCCCAGCTTGGGTTCGTATTGGTGGAGAAACGGGAGTGCACCAGCGCCATGGCGGAAACGTAATCCTCGTCCTGCAAATCCGAATAGAACTCCCGCAGCTGATTCACGAGGAACATCCCTTTGTAGACAATCGTCCGGCTGGATAGGGACGCGACATAGGTGTCGTTGCCGCTCTGCTCAAAGGTGCGCCGGACCACATACAATTTCCGGTCAAAGGCAATGCCGCTGGGGATCTCCTTCGGCTTCTTGATGAAGCATTGATAAATCTCCGGCATACAGTCGAGCGCTTTCTGGCCCAAGATTTCGGGGTGGACTGGGACCTTCCGCCAGAATCCAAAAAGCAGCCCCTCTTTCTTTACAATGACCTCCAGCATCTTTTGCGCCTGCGTGCGCAGGAGTTTGTTCTGGGGAAAGAAGAACATCCCCACGCCGTATTCCCGCTCGCCACCGATGGAGACGCCCTTTTCCCGGGCAATCTTTTCAAAGAAGGGATGGGAAATTTGCAGCATGATTCCCACGCCGTCGCCAACTTTTCCGGTGGCGTCCTTGCCTGCGCGGTGTTCCAGCTTTTCTACAATCTTTAACGCATCGTCAACCACCTTGTGGCTTTTCTTCCCCTTGATATTGATAACGGCGCCGATGCCGCATGCATCGTGCTCGAACGATTCCTGATATAGGCCGTTTTGTCGTTGTTCCATGGTGAAACCCCCGTTCCGTTTATTTGCCGCTGTCTCCATAGTTGGCCAAGACCCGCGCGGACGGGTCCTGGACGTCGCATCCTTCCCAGTCTTTGTTCGGCATCCAGAAGTCCGAAATCATCTCTGCCTGTCCTGGGTAATACTGTTCAAACAAATCCCGATATAGCAGGGATTCCTTTGTAAACGGTGTGGCAAAGGCGTATTTTTTGCAGCCGGCTTCAAATTCTTCGTCGCTGTATTGTTCCTCAGCATATGCCTTCAAATCGTCCACCATGGAATGACCCACTGCGTCCGAGAAGGCCGCCTTTTCCCTCATCAAAATATCGTGGGGCAAATAGTCCCCCTCAAAGGCATGGCGCAGCAGATATTTTCCCTTTCCATATGTGTTCAGCTTCTTCGCCGGATCGACGCTCATCACATACTCCACAAAGGCCAGATCCCCAAACGGGACCCGCGCTTCCAGGGAATTGACGGAAATACAGCGGTCCGCGCGCAGCACGTCGTACATATAGAGTTCCCGGACACGCTTTTCCGATTCCTTTTGGAACGCTTGGGCGTCCGGAGCAAAATCCGTATATTTATAGCCGAACAGCTCGTCGGAAATCTCGCCGGTCAGCAGTACGCGGATGTCGGTCTTTTCATGCACATACTTGCACACCAAGTACATACCGATACTCGCGCGTATGGTGGTGATGTCGTAGGTCCCCAGAAGGGCCACAACCTTTGGAAGGGCCTCCAAAACATCCTCTTTGGTGATGATCACTTCATGGTGATGGGAACCGATATACTCGGCGACCTCCCTCGCGTACTTGAGGTCAATCGCGTCCGTGTCCATGCCGATCGCAAAGGTCTCGATGGGCTTCTTCAGAAGTTTTGCCGCCACAGAACAGACCAAAGAGGAATCCAATCCGCCGCTGAGTAGGAAACCCAGCGGCACGTCGGAATCCAGCCGCTTTTCGATCCCAGCAACCAATTTCTCGCGGATCTTCCGGCAGACAGTTTCCAAATCGTCCTCGCAGACTGTCTCCACCGTTGTCATATCGCGGTAACAGACAAAATTTTCCCCGTCGTAATAATGCCCCGGCGGGAACGGAATGATCTTTTTGCAGAGGCCCACCAGGTTTTTCGCCTCGCTCGCAAAGAGCATATCCCCGTTTTCATCTTTTCCATAGAAAAGTGGCCGGATGCCGATGGGGTCGCGCGCCGCAATAAATTTATCGCGCCTGTGGTCATACAGCACCAGGGCAAACTCTGCATCCAACATGCGGAACATATCCACCCCGTATTCCCGGTAAAGGGGTAGCAGAATCTCGCAGTCTGACTCGCTGTAAAACCGATATCCCTTTTGTTTTAACTGTTCTTTTACCGGCCGGAAGCCATAGATTTCCCCATTGCAGATCAGGTAATCCCCGTCCAAGGAAAAGGGCTGCATCCCTTCCGGCTGGAGGCCCATAATCGCCAAGCGATGGAACCCAAACAATCCGTTGCCTATATGGATAATACGGGCGTCATCCGGCCCCCTTGAGATGGTCCTATCAAACCCTTTCTGAAACGTTTCCAGCGGCATACTCTTACCGCAATACCCCATAATGGAACACATATCCATTTCCTCCTTATTTGATGCGTAAGCGCAGATTTCTCCGAAGAACCTTTGGAGCAATCTACGCTTACCGCGGGACCGTCTATTGAATAGCCGCCCAATTGTAACGTTGTGTTTCTCTTTCAGCCGCTTTGTACAAATCCACAAAACAGCTTTGTTTCTTCCTCTGTGCGGGTCCCTTATATTGTAAAAAGCACCTTCCGACCCCATTCTGCGTAGGTTCGCTTTCCCGCATCATCCACTGATATGGTCAACGAACGCCAAAGAGCAGATCGCCATAATTCGGGTACGGATAGAATTTCCGGTCCATCACGCCTTCGATCTCGTCCGCCACAATGCGCAGTTCGTTCATCGCACCAAAGACCTCCGTGCGGTAATATTGCGCCTTTGCCAGCTCGTCACATTCCATATGCGTCAGCTTCATCAGAACCTCTTCCAGATCCTTGGCCCTCTGGTACATGCTGCCACACAGACCGGAGATCATCCGGATCCGTTCTTCTTCATAACTGCAATCTGCATCCGGTACCGCTGCCTTTTTCGCTACAACCGTCTCGCTCAGCTGCTTTGTATAAGCCGAGTACGCGGGAAGCAAATCCTTATTGGCCATGTCGAGCATGGTCACCGCTTCAATGTTGAGAATTTTGCTGTAGTTCTCCAGCAAAATCTCATACCGCGCCCGAATCTCCGTTTCGGTGAACACCTTGTGCGTTTTAAAGAGCTGGATGTTCTTTTCTTTGACGAAGTATGGCAGGCAATCCGGCGTCGTCTTTAGGTTCAGCAGGCCGCGTCTTTCCGCCTCGGCGATCCACTGGTCGTCGTAGCCGTTGCCGTTAAAGATGATGCGCTTATGCGCCTTGATGGTGTCGCGGATCAAATCGTGTAATGTTTCGTTGAAATCCTCGCTCTGTTCCAAAACATCGGCAAACTGCCGCAGGCTTTCTGCAACCGCAGTATTAAGCACAATGTTGGCCCCGGAAATGGAGTCGCTGGAACCGAGCATACGGAACTCAAATTTGTTGCCAGTGAAGGCGAACGGGGAGGTGCGGTTCCGGTCCGTCGCATCTTTTGGGAAGCGCGGCAGGATATGTACGCCCACCTTCCAAAGTTCTTTTTCTTTCGTGCCATATTGTTCATCCTTTTCGATGGAATCGAGAATCTCGGTCAATTCCGTTCCAAGGAACATGGATACAATTGCCGGCGGCGCTTCATTGGCGCCCAAGCGGTGGTCGTTTCCTGCGGAGGCCACCGAAATGCGGAGCAAGTCTTGATAATCGTCCACCGCCTTGATGACCGCACATAGGAACAACAGGAACTGCGCGTTTTCATGCGGCGTATCCCCCGGATCGAGCAGGTTCTTTCCAGTGTTGGTGGAGATCGACCAGTTGTTGTGCTTTCCGGAGCCATTGACCCCTGCAAAAGGCTTTTCATGGAGCAGGCAGACAAGGTTGTGCCGTTTGGCAATCCGCTGCATCAGTTCCATGGTCAACTGGTTGTGGTCCGTAGCGATATTGGTCGTGGTGAAGATCGGCGCCAACTCGTGCTGCGCGGGCGCAACCTCGTTGTGCTCGGTCTTGGCCAGAACACCGAGCTTCCAAAGCTCTTCGTTCAGGTCTTCCATAAACTCAGCCACCCTGGTTTTGATGGTGCCAAAATAGTGGTCGTCCAGTTCCTGTCCCTTTGGCGGCTTCGCCCCAAAGAGCGTTCTTCCGGTATAAATCAAATCCGGCCGTTTATCAAACATTTCCCGCTCAACCAGGAAGTACTCCTGTTCCGGCCCGACCGTCGTTTTGACCGAGGTCACATCGCCGTCACCGAAGAGCTTCAACACCCGCACCGCCTGTTTGCTGATGGCCTCCATGGAGCGGAGCAAAGGCGTCTTTTTATCCAAGGCTTCCCCTCCGTAGGAGCAGAACGCCGTAGGAATACAAAGCGTCTTCCCCTTGATAAATGCATAGGAAGTGGGGTCCCAAGCGGTGTAGCCCCTCGCTTCAAAGGTTGCACGCAGGCCGCCGGATGGGAACGAGGAGGCGTCCGGCTCACCTTGGATCAGCTCCTTGCCGGAAAATTCCAAAATGACGCGCCCATCTTCGATTGGGGTGATAAAACTGTCATGCTTTTCTGCGGTGATTCCCGTCATCGGCTGGAACCAATGGGTAAAGTGGGTTGCCCCTTTTTCAATCGCCCAGTCCTTCATCGCATTCGCAACCACATTGGCAACTGTATTGTCCAGATGTTTCCCCTGCTTAATGGTGCGCTGCAGCTGCTTATACGTCTCGTTGGGCAAACGTTCCCTCATAACAGAATCGCTGAAAACGTTCGTTCCAAAAACGCTTGTGATTGTGTTCATAACAATACCCCTTTTCATAGAAAATAAATAAAACGGCAAAGGCGTCGTAGAAACATTCTTTCTACGACGCCTTTGCCGTTTTTCGGAACAAAATCGAAAAAGTTTTCCTCCATCTGTCTTCCATTTACAGAGGAACAAAGCTTCTTTTATAACCCAGCCTTTTCACGGGCCGAGCGTCTTTGCCTGCGACGTCATCGCCGCTTGCTTGTCTGTACAGCAGTATACGAGCAAATCAATCCTTTGTCAAGCCCTTTTTTAAATTTTTTGCAATTACAATCAATGTAAATTTCATTTTCTAAAAATTTCCCAAAAAGTGGATTTCTCGTATGATGTGGATTTCCCTAGGTTTTAACTATTTTTTATTTTGATTTCTCAAAGCTTGAAACAGTTTTATGAAGGAAGTTATTATAAAATTTCATATTGCCTAGGAAAGCTCCGGAAAACTGTACAAATTTTTTCTTCGTCCGGGTTCAGATTTTTCGTTGACAAATCTAGTTGTTCATACTATGATTATTAATAAATTGTGAATATAAACATTCAATATGGGCAATGGCGTTCATAGTATCGAAGGAGGATGATTTCCTCATTTTGGGATATCTATGGACGTTTTTCTTTAAGGCCGCTTTTTCGCCTGTTAAAGGGATAAACCCGGCCAAAGCACCCCATCATATCCCGGCGTAACGCCGCCAAAAGGAGTGAATCGTTGTGTATCGCTACGATGAAGTGATGACTTATTGTCAGGAAGAAGATGTAAAATTTATCCGCCTGGCCTTCTGCGATTTAGCCGGAAATCAAAAAAATATTGCCATTATGCCTACCGAACTCGGACGGGCTTTTGAATATGGGATTTCCTTTGACGCTTCCGCGATCCAAGGCTTTGGCGACGAAACCAAATCCGACCTATTCCTTTTCCCCGACCCTTCTACGCTTTCTGTATTGCCTTGGCGCCCCACGCAAGGCCGGGTTGTGCGGATGTTTTGTGAGATTCAAAATCCCGATGGCACCCCCTTCCAACGGGACAGCCGGTTCCTTCTGAAAAAGGCCATTGCACGGGCTAAAAAGATGGATGTTGCCTGTTACTTTGGGGCGGAATTCGAATTTTATCTGTTCCAAACCGACGAAAATGGATTCCCCACAAAGACGCCATTTGACCACGCCGGATATATGGATATCGCCCCAGAGGACCGGGGGGAAAACGTCCGCCGCGACATCTGCTTGACATTGAGCGATATGGGGATCCGGCCGGAGGGCTCCCACCACGAAGAGGGGCCGGGACAGAACGAGATCGACTTCCGATACAGCGATGCCCTCTCTGCCGCGGATAACGCTGTGACATTTAAATCCGTCGCCCAGAACATCGCCATGCAGAACGGGCTTTATGCCTGCTTCTCCCCTAAGCCTTTAAGTGGGCAGTGCGGGAACGGCCTACATATCAATATCTCGATCAAAAGCCCTGGCGGGCAAAAGGACACGGATGCCTTTATCGCAGGGATTCTCAGCCACATCCGTGAGATCACCGCCTTTTTGAACCCCACCCAAGAATCCTATCTTCGCTTGGGAGAACAGAAAGCGCCGCGATATTTGACGTGGTCCTCGGAAAACCGCTCCCAGCTTATCCGCATCCCTGCTGCGAGGGGGGAATACAAGCGGTTTGAACTGCGTTCTCCTGATCCGACGGCCAATCCATACCTCGCCTATGCCCTGCTGATCTACGCGGGGTTGGACGGTATCCGGAAGCAAATGCCGTTGTGCGCGCCTTTGGACGTCAATCTTTTTACAGCGGACCGTTCGGTCACGGACCCCCTAGAGACTCTTCCTGCCACTTTGGAGGAGGCTCTTTTGTTGGCCCATCAAAGCGAGCTCATTCGGGAATTTATTCCAGAAATCTTATAATCTGCAATTTATTCCTAGGACTGTCTAAGAGAGGAGTGAATCCACATGATGCAACCAAAAAGGCCGTGTAGTGTCCTGGTGGTATCCTCTGGGCAAAAGACAGGTGCGCTTTTCAAGGACTTGTTGCCAGCAAGCAACTTTTCCCCGATTCGATCTGCGCCTACCGTTGGCGAAGCCAAGCGGATGTTGGTGGACAGGCCTTTCGATATCCTGATTATCAACACCCCTCTATCCGACGATTTCGGCATCCAGTTTGCCATTGATGCCGCAGAAACACAGGGGCCGGGTATTCTCCTATTTGTCCGCGCGGACCTGCAAGATCCGATCAGCCAAAAGGTGGAGGATTACGGCATTTTGACGTTGCCCAAGCCGGTCAACCGCCAAGTCGTATACCAGTCTGTAAAGCTGCTTTTTGCAACCCGGCAAAGGCTCCGGGCCCTGGAAGAAAAGGCCACTTCCCTGCAAAGCAAGATGGAGGAGATCCGGCTAGTTAACCGCGCAAAGCTCCTGCTGATGGAGCATTTGAAGATGAGTGAGGCGGAGGCACACCGGCACATCGAAAAAGCCGCCATGGACGCTTGCGTCAAGCGCCGAAACATTGCGGAACAAATTATTCGAACCTATGAAAGTAGCGTGTAATCGTATGCGTTGTAGCACGGCACTTTCTAATGGTTATAAAAATGCATTTACATTGTAAAAGACCAGGCTGGAATTCAGCCTGGTCTTTTTGTCACATCACAAGAGCCTTTATAACATAACTCGCGTCTCAGCTCAATTCAAACATGCCATTGTAGAGCTGATAATATCTTCCCTTCTGTGCAAGCAGGTCTTTGTGGTCACCGCGCTCCACAATCTCGCCGTGCTCCAGGACCATAATGGCATTCGCATTGCGCACCGTACTCAGGCGGTGGGCAATGACAAAGACGGTACGCCCCTCCATCAGTTGGTCCATCCCCTTCTCAATCAAGGATTCCGTGCGTGTGTCGATGGACGACGTCGCCTCGTCGAGAATCAAAACAGGTGGATCGGCCACAGCAGCCCGGGCGATGGCCAAGAGCTGGCGCTGCCCTTGGGAGAGGTTGGCGCCGTCCGCCGTCACCATTGTCTGGTATCCCTGTGGAAGCCTTCGAATAAAGGAATCTGCATTGGCGATGCGGGCCGCTTTTTTGATTTCTTCGTCGGTTGCATCCAGCTTGCCGAAGCGGATATTGTCCGCAATGGTGCCGGTAAACAGGTGGGTATCTTGGAGGACGATCCCCAAGGAGCGCCGGAGGGCGTCTTTTTTGATGTCCTTGACATCGATCCCGTCATAGGTGACGCTGCCGCCCTGCACATCATAGAAGCGGTTAATCAGGTTGGTAATGGTGGTCTTCCCTGCGCCAGTCGACCCTACAAAGGCAATCTTTTGCCCCGGCTTTGCATAGAGGGTGATATTTTTAAGGATCGGATGATTGGATTCATACGCAAAATCCACATTCTGAAAACGGACGTCGCCCCGCAGAGGAACCAATGCGCCATCTTCTTTGCGCCAAGCCCAATGGCCGGTCTTTTTTTGGCATGGAATCCATGTCCCATCCTTTTCTTCCACATTGACCAGATCGACCTTTCCCTCGTCGACCTCCGGTTTTAAGTGCATGGCATCAAAGACCCGTTCTGCGCCTGCCAGAGCAGCCAACAAGAAATTGCTCTGCTGGGTAAACTGGTTAATCGGCAGCGCAGCCTGCCGGACAAATACCAAGTAGCTGGCCAGGCTGCCGACGTCGGTCATTCCCTGCAGCGCCATAATTCCGCCCAGAACCGCTACGATCGCATAATTGATATAGGATATGCTGACGACGGCGGGAACCATTGTCGCTGCATAGCTCTGTGCCCCGGTCCCTGCCTTACGCAGAGCTTCATTTTTTTCCTGAAAGCCCTTTAGATTGGCGTCCTCATGGTTGAATACCTTGATGACTTTTTGTCCGTTTACCATCTCTTCAATGTAGCCATCCAAATCCCCTAAGCTTTCCTGCTGGCGTGTGTAGTACGTTTTGCTGCGTTTGCCGCTGAACTGGATGTACCAGAACATCACGGCATAGCACACAACCACGATCATCGAAAGCTGCCAATTGAGGATGAACAGGATGACCAGCGTGCCCACCATCTGAATGAAGCTCTGTATCGCCATTGCAAAGCTGTTGTTCAGGGCGTCGGAAATCGCATCGACGTCGTTGGTAAAATAGCTCATCACGTCGCCGTGCCGCTGGGTATCAAAGAACTTGAGGGGCAATGTCTGCAAATGGGCGAACAGGTCCCGGCGAATATCGTAGAGCACCTGCTGGGCCGCTTTTACCATGGCCTGTGTATAGCCGTACGCGGACAATGCCCCCACTCCATAGATCGCGGCCGTGAGCAGCACGCCCATGAGCAAATCCCTTACATTCCCGGATGCCAGATTGTTGACCACCGGCCGGATCATATACGTCCCCAGCAGATTGGCCACGGCGCTGATGGTCACCAGAATCGCCACCAGCAGCAGGATGAATTTGTGACGCCCCATGTAGGACAGCAGCATGCGCAGGGTATAGCGCAAATCTTGAGGCTTTTTAGCATTGAGCTGCCGTGCTGCCATATTCATCCCCTCCTTTCATCTGAGACCGGTAAATCTCCTGGTAAATTGGATCGCTCGCCAACAGCTCTTTATGCGTGCCGATAGCGTGTATCTTGCCGTCGTCCAGAATGACAATCTGGTCTGTGTGCATGACTGAGGTGATCCTCTGAGCGATGATAATTTTGGTTACATCAGAGAGTCCCGCCAATGCGGTGCGGATCTTTCCCTCTGTCGCCGTATCGACCGCACTGGTGGAATCATCAAAGATCATCACCTTAGGGCGTTTTAAGAGGGTTCGGGCAATGCAAAGGCGCTGTTTCTGTCCGCCGGAGATGTTGTTTGCCCCCTGTCCGAGGTCGGTATCCAACCCCCTGGGCATGCGCTCCAAAAATTCATCGGCACACGCCGTCCGGCAGGCGGCCCATAAGGTTTCGTCGTCGGCTTCCGGGTTGCCCCACTGCAAGTTCTCCCGCACGGTGCCGGAGAATAGGACATTCTTCTGTAAGATCATCCCCACGGCATCCCGCAGGGACTGGAGATCGTATTCCCGCACATCATGGCCGCCCACCTTGACGGACCCCTCCGTCGCATCATAAAGCCGCGGGATAAGCTGCACCAAGGTCGTCTTAGAAGAGCCTGTCCCTCCCAGAATTCCGATCGTTTGGCCGGCCTGAATATGCAATGTGACGCCGGAGAGCGCGTATTCCTGCGCGTCCTCATGGTATTTGAACGAGACATTCTCAAAATCGATGCGCCCGTCCAGAATCTCTTTTCTGGCGTTCTCCGGGGAGGTCAGCAGAACCGGTTCATCCAACACTTCGCTGATACGGTGCGCGCTGGCCAAGGAGCGCGTAAGCAGCAGAAACACATTGGCAATCATCATCAAAGAGTTCATAACCTGCATCACATAACTCAGGAACCCGGTGAGATCGCCCACCTGTAAAGTGGAATGCAAGATCATATTGCCGCCGAACCACATGATGAGGACAATGGCAGCATACATAACAAATTGGAATGCTGGCAGGTTTAAAACCGCATAGTGAAAGGTCGTCTGGCTGGAATCCATCAGATCCTGGTTGACATCCCGGAATTTTTCCTCCTCATATTCCCCGCGAACAAACGCTTTGACTGCGCGGATGGCTGTCAAACCCTCCTGTACGACGTTGTTCAGCCGGTCGACCACCTTTTGCAGGCGGCCATACATCGGTCCTACCTTTCGTAGGATAAAAAACAGGATAATCCCCAGAACCGGCGTACACACCACAAAGATCAGCGCCAGCCGTGGGCTCATCCAAAAGGACAGGGCCACGCCCATAATCAACATGGATGGGCCGCGGAACAGCGGACGGAATCCGCCGTTGATCGCATTTTGTAGAACGGTGACGTCCGTGGTCATGCGGGTCACAAGGGACGAGGTATCAAAATGGTCCAAATTTGCAAAGGAATATTTCTGCACCTGTTCATACTGTGCCGCGCGGATCTGCGCACCCCAACCATATGCGGCACGGGCAGCAAAACGGGCATATAGCAATCCGGTTATCAATGCCAAGATCGCGCAAATCCCCATCTGTATCCCCTTTGAAAAGATGTAGGGAATATCTCCATTTGCGACACCGACGTCGATGAGGTCGGCAATCAGCACCGGGATAAACAGTTCAAAACAGGTCTCCACAAAGATCAGCAGCGCGCCGATGAGCATGTCCTTCCGATAAGGCCCTAAATACTTCAGCAACCGCTTCATATCTTGCATAGCGGTTCCTCCTCTCTCTCCCGGAAGTTATGATACGCTCGAATGAGGTAATCGGCAAATTGCGCCCGCTCCTGGTCGGAAAACCCCTTGAGCATGATCTCTTCCATCTTCTGATAATTTCCCCGCCAAATTTTCGCCATGGCGTGTCCCTGTTCGGTGAGCTCCACCAAATCCTTGCGCCGGCTCTCTGGGTGGGCCTTCCGTGTTACAAACCCGCTTTTCTCCAGTGCACACAGCATCCGTGACACAGCGGCAGGGTCAATTTCAAAATATTCCGCCAGTTCCCGCTGGCTGCATGGCCCCTGCCGTTCCAGATGGACCAGGAGCTTCGGTTGGCCTGTTCCCAACCCGGATTCCCCCAGAAAGGACCGCAGATATCCCCGCTGGGCATGAAACGCACGATGCAGCAGCATATAAAACGTGTTTTCCATTCCCTTCACCTCGCCACAATAATTGATATATCAATAATTGACATATCAATTATAATCACATCAATTTGATTGTCAATGTGTGAATTGCTCAATTCATTTGTGAACCTCTGTATTATTTTTATCAGATTCTTCCGTGTAAAGCCACAGAGCTGAGGTTAAGGAATTTCTTGCTTTACGCAAAAATGCCGCCCTCCCCCGTATTGTGGAGTCGGGCGGCGTGAGAAATGGGATCGACCGCTTGAAAGTGGACCACTTATATGGAACGAATCCAAGCGTTACGAGACATTTTTCTCTTCACCTACATGGAAACGTTTTTTCTCTGGGAAACGCTCTTTCACTCCCGAACCGGCGACGCTTGAGCAGGAGCAGCAGCATCAAATAGCATCCAACCAGCAAAAGCGAAAAATTGTACCTGGAACGCAGTAAAAGCAGGAATCCTGCGATGGCCAACGGCAGCAATGCCAAAACGGAGACCGCTGTTCCCACACGCGCCGCCGTCTCCTCCCGTAGGCGCAGGCAAAGCAATGCGTGCAGGGCCTGGCCGCCGTCGAGTGGATCGATTGGCAGAAGGTTCATCGCCCCGATCATGAGATTGGCGATGGCAAACTTTTTTGCGCCAGTCCCAAGGAGCAACATGCAGGTTCCTCCCACAAGCAGGTTGACACAGGGCCCGGCCAGGTCCACTGCTGCCTCCCGCAGATAGCCGCGTGGTTCCCCTCTCCGTACAATTTCCACGCCAAAGGGATTCAACCGGATGGCCTTGGGAGGTTCGCCAACCGCAAAAAGCACCGCTAAATGGCCGCATTCATGCAAAGCTGCGGCCGCAATGCCCGGCCCGGCCATCCCATCGGTGTCCAGCAATAAGAAAAAGGCCAGCATTGCCACAAAGAGGAATCCCACTGTCACGCGGCAGGTTCCGATGGAAAACGTCATGAGCTCTCCGTTCCGGAGGCACTGCTCTCCGGCTCCGACGATTCCGGGGCGGAAGAAGCCCTCGGAAATAGCTCCAACACCTTGGTTTTAAATGAATCGGCCTGTTCTTCCGCAACAATGGAATTATTGATCTGTTTGACATACCAATCCCGTATATTGGTGTAGAGATCCCCGCCAAACACCTTGAGCGCCAACGCAGCTACAATCACCACTCCGCATACGGTCACCTGTATGACGGTTAAAAGCCAGGAACTGGCGCGCTTTGCTTTCTTGTGCGACAGCCCTTCCAAGGAATCGTAAAGTCCCGGTTCGGAAGGTATTTGCCTCGCATCCTGCGTGTCTCTTTGATATTCTTCCTCATAATCGAATCCGTTCATTCTTCCATCCCCCTGTTTTTGATTGCCTGTACACTATATGCACACGTGGGGCAAAAAAGAACGTGTTCCCGTTGCGCCATCGTAGCCATAGGAAACAATGGGAATGCTCCATCTGCACAATGGAGATTTTCCGTCACGCCAAAAACGCCGGTTCGGAAGGTTCTCCGAACCGGCGCAACCGATCCCGATTTCTATAGAAACCGGAATTATTTTGCTTTATTCTGGATGTATTTGTCTATGGAGGCAGCTGCTTCTTTTCCACCGCCCATCGCCAAAATAACCGTCGCTGCGCCGCTCACCGCGTCGCCCGCTGCATAAACGCCCTCGCGGGTTGTCGCCATAGTCGCCTCGTCCACAATGATGCAGCCCTTCTGATTGGCCTCCAACCCCTCGGTCGTGGAACGGATCAAGGGGTTCGGGCTGTTGCCGATGGCCATAATGACACAGTCCACGGGAAGCTCGAAGTTCGAGCCCTCCTTCGGAACAGGTCTGCGGCGTCCAGAGGCATCCGGCTCACCGAGCTCCATCTCAATGCACTCGATGGCGCGCACTTTGCCGTCGTCGTCTCCGTGAATCGCTACCGGGTTGCACAGCAGGCGGAAAATAATGCCCTCTTCTTTCGCGTGGTGGATCTCTTCGTTTCTCGCAGGCATCTGTTCCTCAGCGCGGCGGTACACAATGTACACATTCTCCGCTCCTAGGCGTTTTGCCGTGCGCGCGGCGTCCATCGCCACGTTGCCGCCGCCGACGACCGCCACATTCTTCGGACGGATGATCGGGGTGTCGTACTCGGGCTTATATGCCTTCATCAGGTTTACACGGGTGAGGAATTCGTTGGCGGAATACGTCCCCACCAAGCTCTCCCCGGGGATATTCATAAAGTTCGGCAGGCCAGCGCCCGTGCCGATAAAGACCGCTTCATAACCCATCTCAAAGAGCTCGTCTACGGAGAGGACCTTTCCCATCACCATGTCGGTCATGATCTCTACACCGCGCTCCTCCAGGCCGGAAATCTCCTTCTGGACGATCTCCTTGGGCAGACGGAACTGCGGGATGCCATACATCAACACGCCGCCCGCGGTGTGCAGCGCTTCAAAAATGGTCACTTGATAGCCCTTCGCGCTCAAGTCGCCCGCACAGGTCAGACCAGCCGGGCCAGCGCCGATGACCGCAACTTTGTGCCCGTTTGAAGGGACCTTTTCCACTTTCTCCTCGCCGTGCTTCATATGCCAGTCCGCGACATAGCGCTCCAGCCGGCCAATGCCCACCGGTTCGCCCTTGATGCCGCGCACACAGTTGTGCTCGCACTGCGTTTCCTGCGGGCAAACGCGGCCGCAGATGGCGGGCAGGGAATTCATCGTCTTAATAGTCTGGTAGGCTTCTTCCATCTCCCCTTTGGCCACATGCGAGATAAATTCCGGGATCGGCACCCCTACGGGGCAACCGTTTACACAGGGTTTATGTTTGCAATTGAGGCAGCGCTGCGCTTCTTCCATGGCCATCTCATCGGTATATCCCAGCGCAACCTCTTCAAAATTTTTATTCCGAACATCCGGTGCCTGTTCCGGCATCGGCGTCTTTTTTGGCGTCATATTAGGCATGTTCTGCACCCTCCATCAAACGGCAATTGAATTCGCGTGTTGCTTCTTTTTCCTGTTCGCTGTATGTACGCAGGCGCTTCATGGCCTCGTCGAAATCGACCTCATGGCCATTGAAGTCCGGCCCGTCCACACAGGCAAACTTGGTTTCTCCGCCCACGGTCAAACGGCAGCCGCCGCACATGCCGGTGCCGTCGATCATGATCGGGTTCATGCTGATCATGGTCTCGATGTTGTGTTCCTTTGTCAGGTTGCACACAGCACGCATCATCGGCAGTGGGCCAATGGCGACCACAAAATCATACCCTGCGCCGTTTTTAATGTTCTCTTCCAGAGCGGCGGTTACAAACCCTTTATGGCCGTTGGAACCGTCGTCCGTCATCAGGTAGAGGTGGTCGGACACTTCGCGCATCTCGTCCTCCAAAATGATGAGGTCTTTGTTGCGGAAGCCCGCAATGACATCCACCTGGACGCCCATGTTATGCAAGGCTTTTGCCTGGGGATAGGCAATGGCACAGCCTGCGCCGCCGCCCACGACCGCCACTTTCTTATGGCCTTCCAGCTCGGAGGCTTTTCCCAAAGGCCCGATAAAATCGAGAAGCGCGTCGCCTACTTCCAGCGTATCCAGCAGCAAAGTGGTCTTGCCGACCTTTTGATAGATAATGGTGACCGTGCCTTTTTCGCGGTCATAGTCTGCAATGGTCAGCGGAATCCGCTCTCCATACTCGTTTACGCGCAAAATGATGAACTGGCCCGCCTGCGCCTTCTTCGCGATAAACGGTGCGTCTACCGCCATCAACGTCATGGAGTCGTTCAGTCTGCGCTTTTCCACAATCGTAAACATGATACTTCCCTACTTCCTATATAAAGCGATAAATTTATAGCCATATGCACCATTATATCGAATATGTCGTCCTTTTTCAAGATTTTTTGCGTGAAAGTGCAAAATTGCCCGTAAAAATTCAGTCGTTAAATGGAAAATTCGAGTAATTCCCTCTTTCCAGGGAAGCTTTCCCCCACTTCCTGAAAAAGATAACCGCCGCAGAAGGCGGAGCAGCGTACGCTTTCTTACCTTCTGCGGCGGTCCCCGGTTCAGTCTGCGCGGCATTTTTAAAGAATAATACAGATCAGCCCATTGCAGCCTTCATTGATGATCCGCTCGATGGTCTCCCGCACTTTGTCGCGCGCATCCACCGGCATCCGGTAGAGCTTGTTGTGCAGGCCCTCATTGACCAGCTCGTGCAGGCTCTTGCCAAAGATATTCGATTCCCAAATCTTCCCTGGATTCTCCTGGAACTCCTTGAGTAAGTACATGACCAACTCCTGCGATTGCTGCTCGGAACCGACAATCGGTGTCACCTCGGTGGTGATGCGCGTCTTCATCATGTGGATGGACGGCGCGGCGGCCTTTAAGCGGATGCCATATTTGCCGCCTTGCTTGATAATCTCCGGTTCCTCCAAAGAGAGCTCCTCGATGCCCGGCATCACAATGCCGTAGCCGGTATTCTGCACCTCGTCGTAGGCATCCTTGATCTTGTCGTATTTTTTCTTCATCTCCGCGAAGCGCATCATACAGTCGAGCAGGGCGCCCTCGTCCTCGATGTCCAGGCCAGTCTTTTCGCCCAGCACCTTATAGAACAGATTCGCCTGCAATCCCACCGTGATGCGCGCATGCCCGGTCCCTAAATCCACCGTGGAGGTCTTTGCAAAGGCCACGTATTCGCAGGTGGTCACCTCCTTGACCACGCTCTCAATCTCGCGAATCCTGGTGATCTTCCCCGCTGCCTGCTGAATGGTGGTGTAGAGTGACGCGCGCAGCCAGTGTTCCTTCTCCAGGGAAGAAACCCAGTGCGGCATATCCACTTTGATCTCCTTCACAGGGAATTCAAAGAGGATCTTTGAAAGGATAGTGCGGATCTCCCCTTCCTCAAGCTCCAGGCAGTTGACCGGCAATACCGGCACCTCATATTTCTTCTGCATGGAATTGGCGAGCGATAGGGTCTCCTCCGCATTCGGATAGGTGCTGTTTAACAGCACGATGAACGGCTTATTGATCTCCTTGAGTTCGGAGATCACGCGTTCCTCAGCCTCTTCGTACTCTTCGCGCGGGATATCGCTGATACTGCCATCCGTCGTCACCACCAAACCGATGGTGGAATGCTCGGTGATGACCTTTTTGGTGCCGATTTCCGCCGCCATGTTGAACGGAATCGGTTCGTCGTACCATGGCGTCATCACCATGCGCGGCATATCGTTTTCCACATATCCCAATGCGCTCGGCACGATATACCCCACGCAGTCGATCATCCGCACGGCAAAGCTGGCGTTGCCCTCGATATTGACGGTGACCGCCTGCTCCGGCACGAATTTCGGCTCGGTGGTCATGATGGTGCGCCCCGCGGCCGACTGCGGCATCTCGTCGATGGCGCGGTCCCGGCGGTAGTTCCCATCTATGTTCGGGATGACGATGGTGTCCATGAAACGCTTGATAAAGGTGGACTTGCCGGTTCTGACCGGGCCGACAACCCCAATATAGATGTCCCCGTTGGTGCGTTCCGAAATATCATGGTAAATATTGCGTTCTTCCATTTTACCTCCCCCTCAGGCAGAGAATTTGTGGGTGTGCTCCGTTACGGAATCCGGCGGTCACATGGGGATCAGCAGCATCCCCCTGCTCTCCACGAACTCCCCGGTGAGATTGTTCTCCTGCCGGATGGCGTCCACAGAGGTACAGTACGCCCGCGCGATGTCCCACAGGCTCTCGCCTGGGTCTGCGTAATAGATGCTGAGCGCGGCAGAGGTGTCCCTTGCGCGCGGCCGGTCCTCGTCCGCGCGGATCTCCGAGATGATTTTCAAGCTGTTCTGGGTGATGACCTGGGCTTCAAGCCGCAGCTCTGCCTTGATCTCGATGCCATCCCCTGTGATGCGGTAGCTGATACCCGCCACATTGAGCCAGGAGATGCATTTGACCTCCTTTGGCTTTTCCGCGCCCCATGGATGTGCATATTCAAAATCGACCATGCGCTCGGTATAGAACGGGCGGTTCTCCTGGTTGGCCGCCAGAATGCAGACGTTAAATTTCCCTTTATAGACGATCTGGCCGTCCTGTTCCGCAGCAGTCACGGAGGAAAGCTCATTCCAGATGTCAAACACCTTGGAAATGCCGGTCCCTTCCAGAGAAATGCTGCTCTTCTGGATGGTCGAGTCGTTCAGAAGTTCCACCACCTGCTCCAAGGTCTTCTGCTGGTATCCGATCTCCAGCTCATAGGCCTTGGAATAGGCGTCCGTCACCACCGTAACCTCGGCTGGCTGATAGGCCACCGCTTCCGCATAGAGGCTCGCCTGCACATCGAAGAAGGTCTTGTCGCCGGAGCAGTCGTTTTTCACCTGAATGGTCAGTCCCGCTATATCGAGTTTCACTTCACAGAGGCAGTCGTCCGTAAATTCGCCTCCGTCCAGCATCTGGCTAAATGGGATGGCGTATTCCATGGTCTCCAGCATGCTCTCATCCAGGACGGACGAATACAAAATCTTCAGTGTAACCTCGCCCTTCACCATCAGCTTCCCGGCCACGGCTTTGCTGTCCTGTAGACTGGCAAAGGCGGTCGCACGCAGGATATTGTCCGCCCCTGGTTTGGAGGCCGGCAATTCCAGAACTTCCTCCAACGGGAATTGCTGCCCGCAGAATCCGGCCAAGCGGCTATAAGGCATCGTCTGGCGCTTCTGCTCGATCTCATCGCCCTCAATGCCGCACACCACTTCGCTGTCCGTACGCGCGATCACTTTGGCGCACACGGAGAACGCGCCGTGAATATCCAGCCGCCTGGGGCTGGTCGCGCGGCAGTTGATGTACTCCACGCGGGTGAACGAAAAGATGTGTGCGCTTTCGGCCGGTTGCTTGAGCGTGATCGCAGCAAAGAACGAACTGCTGTTCTCGCAGCAGCGCAACGTCGTCCCTCCCGCGTCCAGATAAAAGACTTTTACGTTGTACGTCCCTTCCAGCTCTACGCGGTCCCCGATGATGTTCCTCCCCGTGATGCGGGGATAAACTTGACATTTCAGGATCCTTTGTATGTCCGGGCAGTAATCCGGCAGGCTGATGTCCAGATCCACCGGCTGTTCCTGGCTCCCATCATAGAGCACTTCGCCGGCGGCTAGCGCCTCACGGTTAAGCATATAATCCATTCAGGCTCTCTCCTTTTCCTGTTTCTATCCCATAGGTATGAGGTTCCTGTCCATTTTATGCTTGCGCTTGAAGAAACCGGAGAAAAACCTGTGCAATCATACAGTACAGCGGCGAATCCATCTGTTATTTACAAGAAAAAAGCCAACGGGAACGCCTCCCATTGGCTTTTTCAAAGATTGCCTGTCACGCCTCTTTTTTGATGTGGAACATTTTGCGCAGAATGAAGCCCCAGAATTTTGAACCCTTCACAACAACGACTTTCATAGCGAAAACCTCCCAATTATGTTCCGCTCCGCAGGAGCGCGATTCCCAGTATCACCAGTATGACCGCCACCACAAACATGATCAGACCGACCGGGCAGAAGCAAGAGCAAACAAGGCCCAGGCCAAATGTGACGGCACATTGCCCTACTTGAGAGCAAACTGCACCTTTACAGCATTTCCCTCTGCACCGCATTTTCCATCGCCTCGTTTCCCTTATGTGTATCAGCGGCAATGCTTCTTTTGTTCCGCTGTAGTAACAGTATATACGCAGGGAACAGTCTTGGTTCCGGAAAAATACATAGGAACGGGCAAACCTGTTGGATGGCAATGGCACTGTGGTTATGGTTACACATTACTAGCGGCCTCTCGGGAAAAAATAAGCCCGCACACCGGCCAAATACGAAGGCCAATGTACGGGCGTTGCGCCATTTTTCTATGAATTCCATTCAATCTGTGATTTACGGCTGATATACAATTCCAAGCATTTCCCCCTGATGGACGGTCACCGCCGCTTGATCGGATAAAATCCGATTGCTGACACCGAGCGGAAAATCCGAACGCAGAGGCTTTCGCGTCAGTGGATACTGCATTCCTTCATAGCTGACCGTACAGTCCGGACAGCCAAACGGAAAAGCGGAAAACGTCGCCCCGCGCAATTGAAGAAGCGGCTCGGTTTGCCCCTCGCGCAGCAGGAAGATATAGGTCCCTTTCTCGGCAAGCACGGCCCGGCAGCCCTCATGCGCCAAAAATTGCAGCACACAGAGGTTGGCATAGGAGTGGTCAAACCGCTCCCCACCCAGCGCGCCCAACAGGATGTACTCCTGATAGCCGCGTTGCAAACCTTCCCGGACCGCGGCCAAAAGGTCCGTGTCGTCCTTCTCCGGCTTTAGCCGGATGGTCTCGATCCCGTCCGGAAGGCTTCCCTGCATGGAATCAAAATCTCCAATCAGCAGGTCCGGCTGAATGCCATACTTGCGCGCCGTGTCCATGCCGCCGTCCGCACAGATGAGAAAGGCATCCTTTGCGTGAAACCGGTCAAAGATTCCGCCGTCCTCCACAGGTGCGGAACCGAGGATGATGCAGCGCTTCATTTCATTTCCCATTCTTTAAGGTCCTTTACTTCGTTATACATCGCCACATAGCTGGCGTGGCGGGAGGGATGGATCTTCCCGTCCTCAACAGCCTGCAATACCGCGCATCCCTTTTCGCAGGTATGCGAACAGGAGGAAAATTTACATGCATTGCGATACGGTTCGAATTCGCGGAAACAGAACTGCAAATTTTCTTTGCGCACCAAATCGCACTGTTCCAAGGAAATGGACGAAAAACCGGGCGTGTCTGCCACATAGCTGCTGTCGTCCAGCTTCAAAAGTTCGACTTTGCGGGTGGTGTGCCGCCCTCTGCCGAGCTTTTGGCTGATCTCACCGGTTTCCAGTGCCAACCGGTTGTCAATGCGGTTGAGCAGGGAAGATTTTCCCACGCCGGAGTTGCCCGTGAACGCAGTGATCTTTCCCTTCAAAAGGGCCTTGACCGCCTCCACCCCTTCGTCCGTGACCGAAGAAACGGCAAAGAACGGGATGCCTGCTTTCTCATAGATCTCTCGCAGCCATTCGCCGCTCTGCAAATCCGTCTTAGAAACCACGACAACCGGTTCGATCCCTTTGTCCTCTGCGGCGGCGACCGCCTCGTCGATCAACAGGGGATTCGGGGAAGGATCGCACACAGAGGTGACGACGATCAACTGGTCGATATTGGCCACCGGCGGACGCGTGAGAAAATTCTTGCGCGGAAGGATCTCTTCAATGTATCCGGTGCCGTCCGCATCCAGGCGAATTTTCACCTGGTCGCCCACAAGGGGCGTGATCCTTTTTTTGCGGAACACGCCCCTCGCCTTACACGAATACAATTCTTTGTCCGTTTCCACATAGTAGAAACCGCCGATTCCCTTGATAATTCGTCCGTTTAACATCTCGTTCATACAGCTCATTCGGTCGGCGTGATAGGGAGATTGGTGGGAATATCGCCCCAATCCTCTTCGGTGTCTGTTCCGGGCGTCTCCGAAGAAGGCGAGCCGGGATCGACATACGGATAGCTCTCCACCTGGCTGGGCTTTCCGGTGTCAAAGTCCATAATAAACACCGCATACTTATTGCCATCCAGTTCGATCACCAAGGTCTTCTGGCCCGAGGTGCCCGTTACCTTGATGGTGCAGAGATTGTTGTAAGCTGGGTTCACCGTGCGGACGCCGTCTTCCATCACGGTGCCGTCGAGATACGCTTTGAGCTCGATGTCGTGGGAGACATTCAGCGGCAAATGCACATTGGCCTCCAGGGTCTTTTCCGACTGCTTTCCGGAGCTGACCACAATGTTGACCTTGGTGTCCGGATCGACCGGCACGCCCGGCAGCGGGTTGGTCTCAATGACGGTATTCTCCGGCTTGTCGCTGTCGTCCTGAAGAGTGACATCACCCACCTGAAGCCCTGCGGCCTCAATTTCGGTTCTTGCCGCCTCGATATTTTTGTCAATCACATTCGGAACCGCGATCTGTTCATTTTCCGGTCCGGTGCTGACCAAAATCTTGACGGTGCTGCCCTCCGGCGCCGTGGCGTTGCCCTTTGGCTCCGTGCTTGTGACATAGCCGGCTGCGATTTTATCATCTGGCACTTCAATGACCGTGGTTTCGAACCCTGCGTTTTGCAGCGTTTGCTCTGCATCCGCCTGGAGGTAATTGGTTACGTCCGGCACGTTGATGGTTTTCGCACCGCTGTTAACCACCAGCAGGACCTCTCCATCTTTCTTGACAGACATGCCAGCCGCAGGCGTCTGATCCAAAATAATTCCCGTCTCCTGCGAGGAATCCTCCCTCGTTTCCACAGAGAATTTGAACGCATATTCTTCGTTGTTCTGGACGTCTGTATATAGCTGCCCGACCAGGTTCGGCATGGTCATCGTGTCGTCCGGCTGTGTACTACAGCTGCGGAAAATCGCCGCAATGCCAATGCTCAGCGCGACGATCAGAAAGGCCGCCAGAATGCCCAAGACCACCATCATGGTCTTTTTGTTGTTTCCACCGCTGCTGCTCTGCCTACGGCGCGGAGGTTCTTCCTCATAGTCGTCGTAGTCGTATCCATCGTTGTAGGAAGGCGCCCGGCCATTGCGCACCGCACTGATGGCATTCACGTATTTCGTGGGCTTCTCATCGATAAAATACTTATACTGGAAGCTGATGCTTGGATTGCGCTGGAACGCCTCGATATCCTCCAGCATTTCCGCCGCGGATTGATACCGCTGGTCGGGATTTTTCTGCATAGCGCGCATGGTGATCTCTTCCAGCCCCTCCGGGATGGCGGGGTTGATATCACGCGGCGGTTTGGGGTCCGCTTGCAGTTGCATAATCGCCACGGAGACGGCATTGTCCGCCTCAAACGGCAGGGTGCCCGTCAACATTTCATACAGCATCACGCCCACAGAATAGATGTCCGCGCGCTCGTCGGCCACTTCCCCGCGCGCCTGTTCCGGCGCAATATAGTGCACGGAGCCGATCGCCTTGTCGGTCATGGTGCGCGTTTCGCTCCGGGAGAAACGGGCGATGCCGAAATCCGTCACCTTGATGGTGCCATCCTGCAACAGCATAATATTCTGCGGCTTGATGTCCCGGTGGACAATGCCTTTGCTGTGCGCATGATTCAGTGCGCGCAGGATTTGCAGGGTGAAGTGGACCGCCTCTTTCCATTTGAGCTCACGCTGTTGGTCCAGATATTCTTTCAGGGTAATGCCGTCGATGTATTCCTCCACAATGTACTGGATACGGTCGCCGAAGCTGACGTCGTACACCTTCACAATATTGGGATGGGAGAGGACCGCGATGGCCTTGGATTCGTTCTTGAAGCGGCGGATAAAATCCTGATTTCCCAGGAATTCGTCCTTCAGAATCTTGATTGCAACCGTGCGGTCGTCAATAATATCGTAGGCGCGGTATACATACGCCATTCCTCCAACACCAATCAACTCGTGAATCTCATAGCGCCCATCAAGCCGTTTTCCCGTATACTTATCCATGAAACATCATCTCCAATACCGTTAGTGTCTGATAACAGCGACCGTGACATTGTCCCCGCCGCCGCCGCTCTTTGCCAAAGCGATCAGTCGATCCGGCAGAAGCCGGGCCTCCAGTTCCCGGGCGAGCCGCTCGATCTGCTCTTCCTCCACATAGTTGGTCAAACCGTCTGTGCAGAGAAGCAGCAGATCATCGCCGGAAAATTTACATTCGCAGTAGTCGATCTCGATGCCAGATTCCACGCCCAACGCGCGGGTGATAATATTCTTCTGCGGGTGACGCCTGGCCTGTTGGGTGGTCAGATCCCCGCTGTTTACCAATTCCTGCACCATTGAGTGGTCCGTTGTAATTTGCCGCAGGCCTTCCCGCGTGAGCAGGTAGGCCCGGCTATCCCCTGCATGGGCGATATGCGCCACCCCGCCGGAGACGATGGCCGCCACCACCGTGGTACCCATCCCCGCCAGGGTTTCATCCGCCATCGCGCGGTCGTAGATCGCCACATTTGCATTATAAATGGCGGAGATCATCAGGTTCTTAATAGATTGATCCGTGATATGCTCGCTCCCGGAGCTGAGAATTTGCTCGGAAATCAAATCGACCGCAAGCGCACTGGCGATATTCCCACCGTTCGCACCGCCCATCCCGTCGCAAACGACGGCCCAGGCCGTATTGCCGGAGAGTACGCCCGCTTTTACCGCGTCCTGATTGGAATGGCGCACAAGGCCAATATCAGTTTTCATATAGATCTGCAACATTGGCCACCTCCTCTTGATACCTACGCCGCAGCTGCCCGCAGGAAGCATTGATGTCTGAACCGAGCGTTCGCCGCACGGTCGCGGTGATCCCCTTCTCCGAGAGAATCCGGATAAACCTTTGAATCTGTTCGTTGGAGCTCTTCCGATAGGAATTGCCTTTAACCTCGTTGACAGGGATTAAATTGACGTGGCACAGCATCCCGTGCAGCCGCGTTGCCAGCTCCTTTGCGCATGCGGCCGTATCGTTCACGCCGCTGATCATCGCGTATTCGAAGGAGATGCGCCGTCCCGTTGTCTCGGCATAGGCGCGGCAGGCGGTCAAAAGCTCGTCTACCCCCCATCGGTTGTTGACCGGCATGGTTTGTGAACGGATTGCATCGTTCGGTGCATGGAGAGAAACCGACAGCGTAAGTTGAAGCTTTCGCTCCGCCAGGTCATAAATTTTGTCCACAATCCCACAGGTGGAAAGTGAGATGTGCCGCATCCCAATGTTCATACCTTCGTCGGAGGAGACCAGCTCCAAAAAACGGAGGACATTTTGATAGTTGTCAAGCGGTTCCCCCATGCCCATCAGCACCACGTTGGAAATCCGAATACCTTGATCCTGTTGAACCGTCTGGATTTGGGAAAGCATCTCGGAAGCCGTCAGATTCCGAGAGAAGCCGCTTTTCCCCGTGGCGCAGAACGAACAGTTCATTTTGCACCCCACCTGGCTGGAAATACAGATGGAATAGCCGTGGTGGTACTCCATCAGCACGCATTCCACATGTTCGCCGTCCGGCAGGCGCAGCAGATACTTGGCTGTGCCGTCCAGCTTGGAAACCAACCGCTGTTCGATTTCCGCCGCAGCTATGTAATAGCGTTCGGACAGCTTTTGGCGGAATGCCTTTGATTGATCCGACATCTCCGAAAAGGAGCGCACGCCCCGATGGAGCCATCGGTACACCTGTAACGCATGGAAGGCCGGCTGCCCTTGCGCGGCAAAATCCGCACGCAACTCTTCCAACGTCATTGATTTGATGTCCTGTAAAGCCAAATTTACACTCTCCCACGCATCCGGCGGCCTAGACCGGCCTGCTTTTCCGGATGCTTTTCCCGCTTTTTTATCCGTCTTTTGTCACCGGCGCTGGAAGGAAGCGACGAAGAAACCGTCCGTCCCATGCACATGCGGCATAAGCGTCCATTCGTTTTCCGGCTCCTCCATGGCACGCCGCATCCCCTGCGGCAAGTGCAATGCCCTCGGGACAAAGTCGGGATGTTCTTCCAGGAAGCGTCGCGCTACCTCCCCATTTTCTGCTGGATTCAGCGTACAGGTGGAGTAAAGCAAAACGCCTCCGCTTTTTACCAATTCGGAGGTTTTACTCAGAATACGGTACTGCAAATCCGGCAAACTGTCAAGTGCAGAAGGCGATTTATATCGAATTTCCGGCTTGCGGCGGAGGATGCCCAATCCAGAACACGGCGCGTCGCAAAGGACACGGTCCGCACATTCCAAAGGCTTTTCCGGCCGCAGGGCGTCGCGGAGTTCCGCATGGATACAGGTCAGCCCCAACCGCTTTGCTCCCTCACGGATCAAGCGTACCTTCCCTTTATATTGGTCAAAGGCGAGAACCTCCCCGCTGTTTTCCATCTGTTCCGCGATGGTAAATGTCTTACCTCCCGGCGCCGCACAAACGTCCAACACGCGCTCCCCCGGCTTTGCCTCCAGGAGTGTTGCACACAATTGCGAGGAAAGATCCTGTACATGGAACAATCCCTCTTGAAAAGAATCCAAAGACGACACGGAACCGGACGCTTCCAGCACTGCCGCATGCGGAATCCATGTAATGGGATTCACCTTTACATTTTCTTCCATCATCCGACGCAGTAAGTATTCCTCATCGCCCTTCGTATTATTCAAGCGGATATAGATCGGTGGGTGCTCGGAAAGAGAATCCAGCAAAAGCCCAGTACACTGCGGCCCATAGGCCTTTTGCCATAGAGAAATCAGCCACTCTGGGCACGAATATTTCAAGCTGAGATGCCGGAGCGGGTTCTTTTTCTCATCCGGTAACTGCAGCTTTTCCCGGTTCCGGACCAGGTTGCGCAGCACCGCATTGATAAAGCCAGATGCCTTTACAGCCTTGTTTTGCTTTGCCAGCTCTACCGCTACATTCACGGCGGCGCTGGGAGGGATTTTTTCGAGGTATAGAATCTGATAGGCCCCGATGCGGAGGATCTCCCGCACCTGCGGGGTCATCTTATGGATGGGGGTGCGGGCAAATTGCCCGATATAATAATCCAGAGTCAGGCGGCGCTCCAACACGCCGTAAAAAATGGCGGACGCCAGGGCCGCGTCGCGCGGCTCCAAAGCGAATCTCGCAAGGGTTTTATCCAACACCAAATTTGAAAACCCCTCGTTTTCATCCACATGCAGCAAAGCCGCTAACGCGGCTGCTCTTGCATCCGCCATCAATTGTCATTCCTCCTGCCTCCAAAGATTAGAAGCAGACGCAACAGGGACAAAAATGCTGTAAACGTCGCAGCCACATACGTCATAGCCGCCGCACGAAGCACCTTTTTGGCCCCCTCCAACTCCTCTGGATACAAAATGCCCGTTGCGTCCAGCGCTTGAAGCGCTCTGGCGCTCGCATTGAATTCCACTGGCAAGGTGACCAGCTGGAACAGAACAGAAAGGCTGTACAGCGCAATACCGATGTTTACCACGACATCATACTGTACCGGCAAAAGCAGACCGATCAGAATCAGCGGCATTGCCAGTCGGGAACCGATCTGTGTGACAGGCACCAACGCAGAGCGAATCTTATTGGGAAAATACCCCTGTGCGTGTTGGACCGCGTGGCCCGCCTCATGCGCCGCCACACCCACCGCCGAAACGGACGTTGCCGCGTATACCGGGTCCGATAGGCTGATGATCCCGGTGGACGGGTTGAAATTGTCGTTTAAGCTTCCTCCGATATGGCGAATCTGCACACCGTATGCACCGCCGTACTGCATCACACGCATGGCGGCGTCCGCCCCAGTCATATTGCGTGCGGTATTGACACGGGAATACTTCTGGAAGGTGGAGTTCACCTTGAACTGCGCAACCATACTGATGAGCAGGGCTGGCAGCA
The DNA here is from genome assembly GCF_015558525.1 of Anaeromassilibacillus sp. D41t1_190614_C2. Taxonomy (NCBI): domain Bacteria; kingdom Bacillati; phylum Bacillota; class Clostridia; order Eubacteriales; family Acutalibacteraceae; genus Anaeromassilibacillus; species Anaeromassilibacillus sp. D41t1_190614_C2. Next base: position 185,050 of record NZ_JADMOD010000002.1, read on the forward strand.
TGAACAGGAAATACGTGTAATCAAAATAATAAAATCCCATCAAATGTTACTCCTTTGCCTCTCCAAGCACCGCACCCTGGTCAAGCCGGTGCCCACATAGGAACTCTTTTCCGCCCATTCTCTTTCCGCCCTCATATTGAACCGTCTCCAACTCCAGAGCGGTATTGCCCCCGCAGGCCACCACAAAGCAGTCCTTGCGGCGGGCTACTTCGCCCGGCGCACCGCCGAATCCCGGGACAACCTTCGCCCGGTGTATCTTCAGGCGTTTTTTGTTATACACCGTCTCCGCTACAGGCCAAGGGGAAAGCCCGCGCACCAAATTGTGCAGCTCCCCTGCCGGACGGCCCCAATCGATCTTGCCGAGTTCCTTGGTCAGCATGGAAGCATAGCTGGTCTCTGCATCGCCCTGCGGTGTGCGGCGGACCGTGCCCGCTTCGACCTCCTTCAAGGTTTCCACGATCAATTCCGCCCCCATTTGGGAAAGGCGGTCGTGCAGCTCACCAGAAGTCTCCTCCGGCCCGATCTCTGTACGCGATTTCAAAAGCATGTCGCCTGTATCCAGTCCCTCGGCCATGTACATGGTTGTGACTCCGGTCTCTGGATCGCCGTTGAGCACCGCCCATTGAATGGGCGCCGCCCCGCGGTATTTCGGAAGCAACGATGCATGCACATTGATGCAGCCGTACGGCGGGATCTCCAAAATCTCCTTGGGCAAAATCTTTCCATATGCCACAACGACAATGCAGTCGGGCTGCATCTCTCGGATCTGCTGCGCCGCTTCGGGCGTGCGCAGCGTTTTCGGCTGATAGACCGGTATATCGTGCTCCATCGCCAGCACTTTCACCGGCGGCGGCGTCATGGCATAGCCCCGGCCCTTCGGCTTATCCGGTTGGGTAAATACCGCACACACCTCATGTCCTGCGTCCAGCAGGCTTTGCAGGCATGGAACGGCAAAATCCGGCGTTCCCATAAATAGAATCCGCAATTTTCATCATCCTATCCGCGATTAAATTACTGAAGTTTCTGTAGCTCCTCCGGGGACAGCATCCGCAAAACATGGGATTTGAACACCACACCGTTGAGGTGGTCGATCTCATGGCAACAGGCGGTTGCCAGCAGTTCTTCCCCTTCCAGCTCAAAGGTCTTGCCCTCGCGGTTCTGGGCGCGCACCAGGACGCGCATCGGGCGCTTGGTAATTCCATACTGCCCCGGGAAGGACAGGCACCCTTCGACGCATTCCTGCTCGCCGCTCTGCTCCACGATCTCCGGATTTACCATTTCGATGGGGCCGCTCCCCACATCGATCACCACGACGCGGCGGCGGATGCCCACCTGTGGCGCTGCGAGGCCGACGCCGTCCGCAGACTTCATCGTCTCGATCATATCGTCCAGCAAAACGCCCAATTTCTCGTCGAATTTTTCGACCGGACGGCAAACCTTCGTCAGGATTTCGTCCCCATCTTTTACAATATTGCGAATGGCCATTGTAATTCCTCCCATATTAAACTCTTATTTTTTATAGTTCCTCTTCTTTATAAAATCATATCCGGATTGATGTCCGCAAAGGCAGTTACATCGCTGAACGTCCGGTTCTTTGCAAAATCGGTCAATAGCCGGGAAATCATCCTGCGGAAGTTCCGGCTGTTCCGGCATTTCACGATCAATTTATACCTATATTTATTGCTGACCTTGCTGATTAATGCGGGAGAGGGATTTAAAACCCGCATTGGCTCCTGTGGGTATTCCGCCTGGGCCAGGGTGCGGAGCATTTGCAAAAAGGCTTCGCTTGCACGCGCGACCTTTTCTTCCCGCGTCCCAACAAATCCGACCACGCACAGATCTGCAAACGGCGGATATAACATCCCCTTGCGCACGGCGATCTCCCCCTCATAAAAAGCGGGATAATCCTGCCGGGCCGCCAGGGAAAGCACGGTATTCTCCGGCGTAAAGGTCTGGATAATGGCTTCCCCCTCGTATTGGCCGCGGCCTGCGCGTCCGGCCACCTGCGTCAACAGGTCAAAAGCGCGCTCATAGCTGCGGAAATCGTCCCCATACAGCGCCTGGTCTGCGGAGAGCACGCCCACCAGAGTGACATTCTCAAAATCCAATCCCTTTGCCACCATTTGCGTGCCGACAATCACATCGTACTCGCCGCGGGCAAAGCTCTGTAACTTTTCCTCATAGGCAAAGCGTGTCATAGCAGCGTCCGTGTCCAGCCGCAGGACCCGCACCTCCGGGAGCAGTTCCCGCAATTGTTCTTCTGCGCGTTGGGTTCCAAATCCCGCATAGTGGACTTTATTCTCATGGCAGGTGGGGCATTCCGTTGAAAACGGTACGGAGTACCCGCAATAGTGGCACATCAGCCGTTGATTCGCGGCATGGTAGGTCAGGGAAATGCTGCAATTCGGGCAGGTTACGACGTTCCCACACGCTTTGCAGGATACAAACGTATTGTAACCACGCCGGTTTAACAAAATAATGGACTGCTTATGAACTTTTCTGTTTTTTTCAATTTCTGCCAGCAGTTCCCGGCTGTAAATGCTGTCGTTTCCGGCCTCCAATTCCCGATTCATGTCCACAAACCGGACATTAGGAAGCCTTGCTCCGCCGTAGCGGTTTGGCAGCCGGTTCAAGGTATAGCGCCCCGCCTGCGCAAAGTAATAGCTCTCAATGGATGGAGTTGCGGAGGCGAGCACCAAGAGCGTCTTGTGATACGCGCAGCGGAACTTTGCCACATCCCGCGCATGGTAGCGCGGCGAAGACTCCGACTTATAGGTGTGCTCCTGCTCTTCGTCCAAAATCACCAGCCCCAGGTTATCGAATGGGGCGAACACCGCCGACCGCGTGCCGACCGCGATGGAAACTTCCCCGCGGCGTACCCGTTTCCATTCGTCCAAGCGCTCAGAAAGCGAGAGGCCGCTATGAAATACCGCCACCCGCCGTCCATACCGGCGATGGAACAGCGCCAGGCTTTGCGGCGTCAGCGAGATCTCCGGCACCATGACAATGACGTTCTTCCCGTCGGCGAGCACCTCGTCGATCAAGCGCATAAAGACCGAAGTCTTCCCGCTTCCTGTGACGCCAAACAGCAAAGAGACACCTCCGGTTTCCTCGCGGTACTGGGCCAACAGATTTTGAAAGGCCGTTTGCTGCTCTTCTGAAAGGACAATTTCCTTTTCCTCTGCCGGGTCCTGCACCTGATCGTAGGGATTTCGGTAGACCTCCGCTTCGTAGTAACAGACCACGCCCTTTGTCACCAGTGCATTGACCACAGCAGGCGTCACTCCTGCGAAATAGCACAGCTCCTTCAGAGAAGCAGCTCCCGCCTCTTGCAAAACCTGGCATACTGCCCGCTGCTTTGGCGTCAGCTTAGAGGGTGATTCTTCGCCAGTAAGCCGGACCATCTTCTGCGCTGCATCCTTGATTTGCCGCACGGCGGCGCCCGTCTTTTCCAGCAGACCGCGCTTAAACAGATTTTCCGGCAATGGGCTGTCCGCAGGAAGTCCCATGGCCTTGAGTAGTTTCTCACGTTCGACGGGCTTGCCTTTTCCGGCGAGGTACTCGATCAGCGCAGATTCCTCTTTGGAAAGCGCCTCCTTCTCCACTGGCCTGCCTTTTGCCAGGGCATACTCGGTTTTCATCCGGTAATGAATCCCTGCAGGAAGCAGCAGCTTCACCGCTTCAAACAGCGTACAAAAGTAGCGGTCCTTGAGCCAAAAGACTAGCTGGATGGCTTCATTAGTAAGAAGCGGCGCTTCATCCAGCACCGCCACCACTTGTTTCGTCGTATTTTGGGTTTCCTTTTCCGGAGAAACCTCCAGAATCATCGCAAGCCGTTGTGCGTTCCCAGCGCCAAACGGCACAAGAACCCGGCAGCCCGGCTTGGCCTGTTCTAAAAGCTCTTCCGGTATGAGGTAATCAAATGCTTTGTCAAAATGATAGGCGGTATTCTCTACCGCCACACGTGCAAAAAGGATTGGCATTACATTTCCGGATCATCGTCGTTGGGTTCCGGGGTTTCAATGATCTGGAATTTGTGCTCCGCATACTCTTCCAATGCGAGGTCAACGGGCTTTTCGATCAAAATTTCCCCCTTCTCTTCTGCTTCCCCAGCGATTTCACGGGCACGCTTGGCAATACCCACCACAAAGGAATAGCGGCTCTGGTTCGGGCCAAGGCTGGAATCTTCAATCGGTTTAATCATTGTTCAGAACTCCTTCTATCGTATCAAAATTTCTGCACTTGCTGTATTTCTCCGCGCGGAGAATATTTTGAATCGCCTCAACAGCGTTTTCAACTGTATCGTTGATGACCACATAGTCATAATCCCTCGCGTGCTGAATTTCCCCACAGGCGGCGTCCAAACGCTTTTGAATGGCTTCCTCCGTTTCGGTACCACGGTCGCGCAGGCGGCGTTCAAGCTCCTTGATCGAAGGGGGCAAAATAAAAATCCCTACGCAGTCCGGGCATTTTTGCTTAACCTGCGCTCCACCCTGCACCTCGATCTCCAGGATTACGTCGTTTCCTGCGGCCATCCAATCCCGGATCGGCTTTTCCGGCGTCCCGTAGAAATTGCCGCAATATTCGGCGCTTTCCAGTACTTCGCCGCGCTCCCGCATGGCAAGGAACTGTTCCCTTGTGACAAAATAATAATGCTGTCCGTCCACCTCGCCCTCACGCGGTTTCCGCGTTGTAGCGGAAATAGAGAGCTTAACGCGCGGATCACGCTGCAAAAGCGTATGGAGAATCGTATCCTTCCCCGCACCGGACGGACCGGAAAGCACCACCATCAATCCCTTAGTCATCCTCGTCGAGTTCCTCCTCGTCTTCAAGGTCCTCGTCGCGGTCGTTCAGACGGTTGGCAACCGTCTCCGGCTGCACCGCAGAAAGAATCACGTGATCGCTGTCCGTGACGATCACCGCACGGGTACGGCGGCCATAAGTCGCGTCGATCAAAGAACCGCGCTCCTTGGCATCCTGAATGATACGCTTGATTGGCGCAGACTCAGGGCTTACGATGGCAACCAACCGGTTTGCAGAAACCATGTTGCCAAAGCCGATGTTAATGAGCTTCATGTTGAAAATGCCTCCTATCGCCAATCCTTATTCAATATTTTGAATTTGTTCCCGAATTTTTTCGATTTCCGCCTTGATATCCACCACCAGATAGGCGATCTGGGAATCCACCGCCTTGGAACCGATGGTGTTCGCTTCACGGTTCATCTCCTGCACAAGGAAATCCAGCTTGCGGCCCACGGGTTCCCCGGATTCCAACATTTGATGCATCTGGTCAAAATGGCTGCGGAGCCGCACGGTTTCCTCCGCTACGGCGACTTTGTCTGCAAAGATCGCCGCCTCCGTTAGGATACGCTGTTCGTCGATTTTCACATCTGCCAGCATCTCTTCCAGACGCGCCTGCAACTTCTGCTGATATTCCACCACCGTCTGTGGGGAACGCGCTTCGATCTGATCGACCAATTGGAGAATCCTTTCCGCATGGGAGGAGACATCCTCTTTCATGCGCTGGCCTTCGCGCTCGCGCATGGCAAGGAAAGATTCCATTGCAAAATCCGCACCTTGCTGGACGATTCTCCAAATAGCATCTTCGTCCTCCGGCGCCTTATGCACGGAAAAAATCTCGGAATAGCGGGAGAGCGTACTCACAGAAAGGTCATCCCGAAGATTGTATCGCTGTGCGAGTTCATGCAAGGCGTTTACATATCCTGCCGCTAAGGAATGGTTTACTTGTACCTGGGCCTCGGCATCTTCCAACGTCTCGATGGATACATATGCGTCCACTTTTCCTCGGGCGACTCGCTCCTGGAGGTATCCCTTGAGCCGTTCCTCCAAAAATCCATACCCGCGGGTAATCCTCGAAGAGAACTCAAAATAGCGGTGGTTAACCGATTTGATCTCCACCGTAATTTGACGGCCTTCAATCACTCCTTCAAACCTTCCATAGCCGGTCATACTCTTGATCACATTATCATCTCAATTCAACTGGCAGTTCTCTGCCGTTTTCTTGTTTTTTCAGCCCCAGAGGGCCTATTTTCATAGGTATTCTTATTTTAACAGCTTCCCTATTGGCTTGTCAAGGAAAACGCTGGGAATCTTCGTATGAAGCCATTTTGGAAATATCCACTTGAAATCCTCCTTGTGGTATCTCCTTTGTTACAAAAGGCTGGGCATTGCTCTCCCAACCGAAAAATGTATTTTTTTAGATGCCGTCCACCTGGCACATAAAAACGAGGCGCATCCCAAAAGGGATGCGCCCATAAATCGATTTGAAACGTCTTTGAAAAAAGAGGTTTAGGCAGCCGTTGGCATCCGTTTCCCTCGAGAATTTTAATCTTTATAAAAGTTCTTCAAAGCTTTGAATATATCCATCCGCTAGTCTCTGGAGGTCTTCCTGGATGCCGCTGGAGCAGGCGTCGTATACCCCCATGGTTTTCATGCCTGCGGCCTTTGCTCCTTGAATTCCAGGCAAAATATCTTCAAAGACCACACAATGCTCTGGGGAAACGCCAAGCCTTTTGGCCGCCAACCGATAGACGTCCGGGTATCCCTTTCCCCTGCTGGTTTCATCGGTCGAGGCAACTGCGCCGAACCACGTTTCAATCCCATGATGGCGCAACGCAGGGCGGTAGAGCTTTTCCGGAAGCGCCGTCGCCACCGCCAAAAGGATTCCTCGATCCCGCAGCTTTGCCAGATAGTCGCGTGCGCCAGGCTTCATCTGAATGACATTGCCATATCGATGCGCCGCCATATCGTTCCACTCCGCCACAATCGCCTCTGGCGATTCCGGGAAACCAAACCGCTTTTTTGCATAGTCCGCTGCGTCGAGGAACCCCATGGAAGCGATGGCCTCGCAATAGCCCTCTGGTACAGCAAGCCCACGTTTCTGCAAAAATTCCTCGTCGATGTCCTCCCAGATGTGCAGAGAATCCAAAAGTGTCCCATCTAGGTCAAAGATGGCCGCCCGCATATTTTCCAGTCCGGATCTCATTTCTTTGTCTCGTTTTGCAGAATCTCTACGCTCTCGCCATTGAGAATGCGGTTGGTCGTGCGAACCGCGCACATTTTGCCGCACATGGAACAGCTGTGCTTATCCGAAGCGGGAACGCTCTCATAATATGCCTTCGCCTTTTCTCCGTCGATGGCCAAACGGAATTGTGCGTCCCAATCGAAGCGCTGGCGTGCCTCTGCCATCTCATTGTCCGGCTGACGTGCGCCGCGCACGCCCTTCGCGATGTCTGCGGCATGGGCGGCAATCTTCGAAGCGACAATCCCTTCGCGCACATCGGAGAGGTCTGGCAAACGCAGATGCTCCGCAGGGGTGACATAGCACAGGAAGTCCGCGCCATTGGCCGCCGCGATTGCGCCGCCGATGGCCGACGTGATGTGATCGTATCCGGGGGCGATATCCGTCACCAACGGCCCAAGGACATAGAACGGCGCTCCGTGGCAGAGGCGCTTTTCCATCTTCATATTGGCCGCAATCTCATCCATCGCCATATGGCCCGGTCCTTCCACCATCACCTGCACGTCCTTTTCCCAGGCACGCTGGGTCAGGTTGCCGAGCTCAATCAGCTCCCCGATCTGCCCGGCATCCGTCGCATCGTCCAGGCAACCCGGACGCAGGGCGTCTCCCAAGCTGATGGTCACGTCATACTCTCGGAGGATGTCCATTACCTCATCATAATACTCATAGAAGGGGTTCTCATTGCCGGTCATCTTCATCCAAGCAAACAGCAGGGAGCCCCCGCGGGATACAATGTTCATTTTGCGCTTTGACCGTTCAAATCCTTCCACCGCACGGCGGTTGATGCCCGCGTGAATGGTCATAAAGTCCACGCCTTCCTCTGCGTGCGCGCGTACCACCTTCAAAAAGTCCTGGGCGGTCATGTCCATCAGATCCTTCTCCAGATATCCGACCGCATCGTATACCGGCACCGTTCCGACCATCGCCGGTGAATATTCGATCAGCTTCTCACGGAACTCGCGCGTCTTCCCGTAGTTGCTCAGATCCATGATGGCCTCGGCGCCAAACTGGACAGCCAGCTGCACCTTCTGCATCTCCGCGCAATAATCGGCGCAATCGCCGGAAATGCCCAAATTGACATTGATCTTTGTGCGCAGCCCTTCCCCCACGCCGTTCGGATCGAGCGATTTATGCCGCACATTTGCCGGGATAATCACCCGGCCGGATGCCACCAGCGGAAGGAGCTCTGCTTCCGTAAAGCCCTCTTTTTTGGCTACGGCGGCGAGTTCCTTTGTCACGATCCCCTTCTTGGCTGCTTCCATCTGTGTTTTGTATTCCATATGTACCTCTCCTTTTATTCGATCTCTGCTCCATTTGTCAGGCCGTTTACATAGACATCATAAAAATGGTTCGTTGGCCCATGCCCTTTCCCGATTGCCAATGCATGGCGGATCGCCATGGTGACATAGGCTTTTGCGCGCTCCACGGCAGCCGGCATATCCAGCCCCAACGCCAGATTTGCCGCAATTGCGGAGGAATAGGTGCAACCGGTGCCGTGCGTATTTTTCGTAGGAATGCGTTCGGCGGTATAATGATGGAAATGTTCCCCATCGAACAACACGTCAACGGCATCGCCCTGGGCATGGCCTCCCTTGACCAACACACCCTTCGGCCCCATAGCTTGGATGCGCCGGGCAGCGTCTTCCATCTCTGCAACCGAATGGATCGAGCAACCCGCAATTTTTTCCGCCTCCGGAATGTTTGGGGTCAGAAGCGTCGCCAGCGGAAGCACGGTTTGGATCAGCCGGTCTACCGAACCCGGATCCATCAGTGGGCAGCCGTTTTTGGCATACATCACCGGGTCAATTACCACGTGTTTGGGCCGGTACTGCCGCAACTTTTCCGCCACCGCCTCCATACAGGGCGGCTGGGAGAGCATCCCCACTTTGACCGCATCCGGCTGGATATCCTCAAACACCGCGTCGATCTGCTGGCGGATCATATCCGGCGATACATCTTCAATCCCGATCACACGGCTGGTATTTTCTGCCACCACGGAAACAATCACGCTCATTCCAAAGACGCCGTGTGCGGAAAACGTCTTTAGATCTGCCTGGATTCCTGCGCCGCCGCTGCAATCCGAGCCGGCAATCGTTAAGGCTTTTTTCAAGAGGTATCCCTTCCTTTCTTGGCCGTTCGCGCCCTGTTTATGAAAACAGGCAACAAAAAACGCCTGCCTCCCCGGCAAGCGCTTCTCTTCCAATCTTCATTGGCTTTGCTTCCCTACGACAGTATTAACCGACAGGTTCCAAGGGTCAGGTTCCACCTTCTCAACCGCCAGAGCAGTTCCCCCGCAAACGTCCATATGCACTTTTGAGTAGTACAATTATAGCACTGCTGTCGAAGCCTGTCAATGAAAGCTAGACTTTCTTTAGTGCGAATTTCGTGTTATAATAGGTACTATATATCTTGAATTATATAAAACAGAAACGGATTTCGGACTTATACAGGGATGTGTCCCCCGCTGCTTTTAAGAGATACATTCTTTAGGGTCTGATTTTCGTTTTAAAATCCAAATTTAGAAAGAGGATTTTTATGAAACAGGTGACCATCGGGCCAAATGATGCAGGGCAGCGGCTGGATAAATACTTAACCAAAACCTATCCCAACCTGCCACAGGCCATGATGTATAAAAGTATCCGGAAAAAAGATATCAAATGCAATGGGAAACGGTGTGAAATCTCCACCAGGTTAAATGTGGGCGACGTATTGACCATGTACTTAAAGGATGAATTTTTTCAACAGTCGCCAAAAGAATACGATTTCCTGAAAGCGCCGAGCAAGCTCAACATCCTCTACGAAGACGAAAATTTGATGCTGCTGGACAAAAAGCCTGGGTTGATTGTTCACCCCGACGAACACTACCATTTTGATTCTTTGATCGCGCGGGTTCAACATTATCTCTATGGAAAAGGAGAATTCCAGCCGGAGAACGAGGCCTCCTTTGCCCCTGCGCTGATAAACCGTATCGACCGCAACACCGGCGGAATTGTGATGGCCGCCAAAAACGCAGAGACCCTGCGCATTATGAACGAGAAAGTCAAACAGCGGGAGCTCACCAAGCTGTACCTCTGCATCGTCCACGGCCACATGCCCAAGCGTGCGGAAACACTGGAGGGCTTCCTAGAAAAAAATGAAAAGCAGAACCGGGTATATATTTCCCACAAACCAACGAAGGATACAAAAAGCATCCGGACGCGCTACCGTGTTTTGGCAGAGCGTGGGCGGTATAGCCTTTTAGAGGTGGAACTTCTAACCGGGCGAACCCACCAAATACGCGCGCATCTCGCCTCAATTGGGCATCCCCTTGCAGGCGATGGGAAATATGGGACCAATGCGATCAATAAGGAATGTGGTTTCAAATATCAAGCTCTGTATTCCTATAAATTGCGTTTCAATTTTACTACGCCTGCGGGCATTTTGGAGTATCTCAATGGGAGAACCTTCGAGGCAAAGGAGATTTGGTTCCTTAAAGATTTTTACCAATGGCCAGAATTAGCCCCGCAAGGGACAATCCTATAGATTTTGTATTGAATGAATCCAGATTCTTTCTATAACGGAGAATCATAAATCTGTTCAAGTGCAGTACATAGAGCATTTTTAATTTCGGATAAGAGGTGACGCAATCATGATGGACAAACCAGACGATTTGACCGGTCTTGTTGACGCGATTGACGACGTTTCGGAACTGGTCTATGTCGCAGATCCAGAAACCCATGATCTTTTGTATATGAATCGAGCCGGTAAAACAGCTTTAAATATTGATTCCTTAGAAGGTTTGAAATGCTATAAGGTGATTGAGCTACAGGATGCCCCCTGTCCGTTTTGCACCAATCAGTATCTCCGAACAGATGAAACCTATAGCTGGGAAACAACTAACCCTGTTACTGGCCGTCATTATCTTTTAAAGGATCGGCTAATCAAATGGGACGGGAAACTGGCGCGCTTGGAAATTGCATTCGATGTCACAGATTATGAAAAAGAAAAAAAAGATTTGCGGTATGCGTTAGACACCCAGCAAGTGGTTCTAGACTGTATTCGAATTCTATATAAGGAACAGGATCTGGATAAAGCGCTCAATCAGGTATTGCAGATCATCGGGCAATATCTTTCCGCAGACCGCGCCTACATTTTTAAAATCCGGGGCGACAAAATGGACAACACACACGAGTGGTGCCGTGAAGGTGTTGTGCCGCAGATCGATTCTTTACAGGGATTGGATGTTTCCATTGTTATCCCCTGGGAAAATGAGTTGCAAAACCATCAATGCATCATTATGAAAGACATCGAGGAAATCCGGGGGGAAAAAGTCTATGACGTCCTTTCCCCACAGGATATCCAAAATATGGTGATCGCACCCTTGGAAGAGAACGGGCAAATCAATGGATACTTTGGTGTAGATAATCCGCCCCGTGAGAAAATTCGTAACATCGTCTCTCTTTTGGAAACCTTGCGCTATTTCATTATGATTACCTTTCAGAGGCACATGGATGAACGCCGTTTACAGCATCTAAGCCTTCATGATACCCTAACCGGCTTTTACAACCGCAACAAATACATTTTGGATATTCCTGAAATCGCGAATGCGGGAGGGTCTGTTGGTGTGGTATTTCTCGACTTCAACGGACTCAAAGAGATCAATGACTTTTATGGCCATTCTTATGGGGATCAAGCGTTGAAAAAATGTGCAGAGAAGATGCGGGCTGTATTTGGAAATGCAAATTTGTATCGCACTGGCGGCGATGAGTTTGTGATTATTGCCTCAGATCAATCTGAAACCGCATTTCTTTCGCTTGTAGATACCTTAAGGGCCTCCCTCACGGAAGAACAACTTCCTGTTGCAATGGGATATCAATGGCAGGAGACTTCCAGCGATCTGAAAACGTTGATTACCTTAGCGGATCAACATATGTATGAGGATAAACGCCGTTTCTATAAGGATTCTGTTTCGTCGGAAAATCCTACACGTCGCCCGCGCAATAGCTCTTGTATTGAATAAAAAGGAACGCATTTGAATCATTTTCCCACAATATGTTCACCGTTCCCTTGTGAATTCTTCCCTGCTTTCCCCATGTCCTAGCATGGCCAACCGTGAGGAGCCCCCTCCCATTCGGAAGAAAAAAGGACGTTTGATCCTCTCGTTGGGGGGGTATAAAAGCCTGACCACACGTATTGCACCCTTGCAAGCCTAAAGGACATGGAGAAAGAGCATGTTACTTTATAGAAAAAGCAAATTGGCTCCATTTGTGCAGCTAGGGTGCTTCTTAAAACTCTGGGCGAAGGGTGCAGATATCCGACCTAAAAGAGCGTAAAAAATAGCGCCGTTGTTTTTACAACGGCGCTATTTTTACATATATGCAGATTTTCCTCTTAAAGGACTTTTTATTTGCTCTCTACAGGAGCAGCTGCATTTCTCTTTTTCTCTCTATGCTCTTCCCACGCCACATAGAGCGGGCCTGCAATGCAAACGGAAGAATAACAGCCTGCAACAATACCCACCATCATCGGGAGTGCAAAGGTCGTGACAGAAGTCAATCCATAGATACTACCCACGACAAAAACCGCTGCGATCGCCACAAAAGTCGTTAGGGATGTATAAATGGAACGTGTCAATGTCTGATTGATGCTGGCATTAACAAGCTCTGCATAGGGGGTCTTCGGTCCCATCAGGCGGCGGTTTTCACGGATGCGGTCATAAATAATAATCGTATTATTCAGAGAATAACCGAGAATCGTCAGCACGACCGCCATGAAGCTGTCGTTAATTGGCATTCGGAATACCACGAACACAAAGTAAACAATCAAAACGTCATGCAACAGGGCGACAATAGCCATCGCACCGGCCGTCAAGCCGCCAATCTTCCGAAAACGGAAACCAACATACACAAGCAACAAAATAAAAGCGATCAAAACAGCCATCGCACATTTCAGAAGGAAATTCTTGCCCATTGTCGGATTGACCGAACTGGACTCCACCACCTCAAAATGTGCATCCGGATATTGCTCATCGAGTGCTGATGCAATGCTTTGCTGTTCCTCCAAGGAAATCGAATCTGTCCCCGCAAAGGAGATGGATACGCTGTTGTTCGCTTGTGTGGGATCGTCTACTGTGGACATATCTTCATGGATACGAACCGTAACGTCTTTTCCACTGGCATCCTTCACAATGTTTTCCACTTCTCCCTGCTGGATACTACCAGAATAGGAATAACGGATGACTGCGCCGCCAGTAAACTGAATATCCAAGCTTGTGCCGAAAATGAAATTAAAAATAATACCAATCGCTATAATAGTCAACGAAATCCCAAAGAAGATCTTTTTTCTTTCGCAAAATTTGATATGATATGTTCTCATTTCGCGGCACCTCCATATAACCATTTATTGCGGAAGCATTTGAATCCCGAGACAGACTTCAGCATCAAACGGGAAGCGCCGACGCCCATAATGAAATTACCAATGTTGCCAACCAGCAACGTATAGCCGAACGAATACACCGAACCTGTGGTGGAAGCACCAAAAATCCAAGACAGGATATTGGTCGGGCCGAACACCATCATTAAAATGAGGGCCACCATCATCGTGGTGATATTTCCGTCAAAAATAGCCCAGAAGCTGTTGGCGAAACCTTTCTGAATTGCGCCGTCCAACGTTTTATCGGAATTGAGTTCTTCCTTAATACGGGTAGATGTAATGACATTTGCATCAACCCCCATGCCAATCGAGAGAATAATACCTGCGATGCCAGGCAGGGTCATCGTAAAGCTATTAATAAACGGGAAGAAGCCGGACACTGCTGCAAAGCAAAGAGCAATCTGGCCAAGCAAGGCAATGATCGCCACAAACCCAGGCAGGCGGTAAACGATCAACATAATTAAACAAACCAGAATAAATCCGATGATTCCGGCCAATTCCATCGCACTCAGTGCGGATGCGCCCAACGTCGGGCTGACCGTGCTGAAGTTTGTCGTGACAAGCTTAAAGGGCAACGCACCAGCGTTGATCTTATTCGCTAAGTCGGAGGCTTCCGCTGCGGTAAAGTCGCCCGTAATAGAGCATCTGCCATCGGAAATCACCGAATTTACCGTCGGGGCAGAAATCATGGTATCATCCATCCAAATAGAAATAATCTGTCCCTGCAAACGCTCGGTTGCATCTGCAAATTTCTGAGCACCGTCTTCGCTCAACTGCAAGGTAACTTCATACTGCGTGGTGCCCGTTGTTGGGTCTTGGTACATCTGGGCCTCTGCACTTGTAACGTCGCTACCCTCCAGGATGACCGAATCTGCCGTCGTTCCTGTCGGCGTCTTATATACCGGGTTGCCGTCCGCATCTGTCTCCTGCGTGGCATATTCATTCCCCTCACGGAATGTCAGCATTGCCGTTGCAGAAAGTTCTTCAATTGCAGATTCGGGATCAAAACTTGTCTCATCATTTTTCCAAGGGAAGCGGACAATGATATGATCCTGATTATAATCCACATACAATTCATAGTCCGTGATATTCTGGTTGACCATACGAAGTTCAATGATTGCCCTAGCAGAATTCAATTGATCTTCTGTGGCCTTCACACCTTCTGTATCCGGGCTGAAGGTTGCCTCGACACCGCCATTGATGTCGATTCCCCACCGAATGTCGCTCGCACCTTTTATGTAGGTGATGGTGTTATCTCCGTTTTGCCCATGTACCCCAAATAAGGAGACATAAGTGAAAACCAAGATAAGGAGGGCGACGATGAAAAATACTGGTTTTCCTACTCGCTTCATGCGTAAATCCTCCAATGTCTTTTGGTTTCTGCGCTGCCCCGCAGACGTAACAGAACTTATTATAGATTTCTTATTCTAAAAAGTCAACGAATTTGGTGCAAATCGGCCAATAAAATTATTTATTGTCCGTTTTTTTGCCTAAAGCGACCAGAAAATATGAATTAATTATATCTCCTATACTTGTATATGAATAATCCAATCTATTAATAAACCAGCAATGTATTTGAGCTCAGAAGTGCTAAACTGTATTGATCCCCAAAAGAGGGTATTAAAAATGACCATTTCATCACCCGTCCTGCGGTGCATGAACCAGTTGTTTTCCACGTTTTAATGGCTACATTCCATTTTTTAGCTTTCTGTTGTAGCTACCAAAGCTCTAGAATAGGACCTTATATAATGCGGCCCCTGACTGGATACACGATATCCCTAAATAAGCTTCGAACCATGCTGGCTTTTGGACCTGATAGAACCGAACCTTCTATTCAGCCTAAAAGGCAATCACAACCACTAGAAAACTAGTGGTTTGCTCAGACCCCAGAGGGGTCAGTACTTGCTGACCCCTGGAAAGGGTACTGAAAAATATCATCGCATCGTTTGCCCTGCTACTGGTAAACCAGTTCTCTTTGGTACTTCATAGCATTCTGCGAGAGGGACACTTTTCGCGAAAATCCCCGCCTTCCTTTCAGAACCTCCGTACCATTCTTTTTCCTTTGAAGAACGAACGATTTTTTACTTTTTCTTTTGCCAAGGTTTTTTTACCTACCCCCGGTAGAACCGGGGGTTTTGTCATGCTGAAAGCGATAAAGAAAAAGCGGATACGCTTATTAAACGTATCCGCTGCTAAAGCAGAAATAAGCTGATATACAATTATGCCCGGTCTGCAAGAATTTTTTCCACCGCGGCAAGCTGAACAGCGATACAGAACAGATCCATCGCCAGCTCCAGCTCAGAAACCGGCGGATACGTCGGAGCTACGCGGATATTGCGGTCACGCGGGTCTTTCTGATACGGGAAAGTAGCGCCCGCACCCGTCAAAGTGACGCCGGCTTCCTTGCACAACGATACTACACGCTTTGCGCAGCCGTCCATAACATCCACACTGACAAAATAGCCGCCATTCGGATTGGTCCACTCCGCAATATTCTTCCCACCGAGCGCAGATTCCAGCTTTTCCTGGACAACCTGGAACTTCGGCTCCAAAATGGCACGATGCTTTTCCATTTGCAGCTTTACCCCATCGAGATTGCCAAAGAAGTAGATATGACGGAGCTGGTTCAGCTTATCCGGGCCGATCGTTTGATAGGAATAATGCTCACGGAATACCGTGAGGTTGTGCTCGCTGGCACCCATGGCCGCCACGCCCGCACCGGGGAAGGTAATTTTGCTCGTGGAAGCAAAGAAAATAGGCATATCAATGCTGTGCTGCTTACGGCACTCATGCCACAAGTTCAGCAGCGTGTCCGGCGTATCGGTCAGATCATGGACACAGTAGGCGTTATCCCAGAAAATCTTGAAATCGGGCGCCGCAGGCTTCAAAGCGGCGAACCTGCGGACGGTTTCATCCGAATACGTAATGCCTGTTGGGTTGGAATATTTCGGTACGCACCAAATGCCTTTGATGGTCGGATCGTCTTTGACCAACGATTCTACAACGTCCATGTCCGGGCCCTGATCCGTCATCGGTACAGTGATCAGTTCAAAGCCAAAGTACTCGGTAATTGCGAAATGCCGGTCGTATCCCGGAGAAGGGCACAAAAACTTCAGATGCCCCTGCTGGCTCCAAGGCTTGCAGCCTGGGAAACCATGCGTCATAGCGCAGGAGATCGCATCGAACATCATATTCAGGCTGGAGTTGCCGCCCACAATGATATTATGATCGTCAATGCCCAACATCTCTGCAAACAGCTCCCGCATTTCCGGCAGTCCATCGCCCAGGCCGTAATTGCGGCAGTCGTCTCCGGTGGAGGCGTATATATTTGAAGTGGAATTCAAAATGTCCAGCATCGGCATGGAAAGATCCAACTGATCCACACCGGGCTTTCCGCGCGCCATATTCAGCTTCAGGCCTCTGGCCTTAAAGTCCGCATAGCGCTTTTCCAAGTCCGCCTTTTCTGCGCTAAGCGCCTCATTTGACATTGAACGATAATCCAAAACCAGCATCTCCTTTAAATAAAAAATGCATTAAAACTATTTATCCCTGCATCCCATTTCGAAAACGTTCCTATAACCCGTCTTTACCACATAAAAACACGATGGGATTTGCGCGTTTCAGCGCTCTTCCTATTGTAATCGATCAACCAAAAAAACGCAAGTCAAAAAAGCTCTTCTTGCATTTTTTGGAATAAGGCAGATTCTATGGACACTTTTGCGCAAATTCTTGTCAATATCGACGACGGGATGCAACCTGTTTCCCTGCAAAAAAGGGCCACATGCCGTTCTCCTTCCCCATCTGCTTGGAAAACAAGCAGGGAAAAGAAAGACATGTGGTCATTTTGCAAGATCTTATCGAAATTTACGCAGAATTCTTCCCATTAGAATTCTGCCGTACCGGTTGTGCGCGGGAAGGGCAACACGTCGCGGATGTTGGCAATTCCAGTGAGGTACATCACAAGGCGCTCAAATCCAAGGCCAAAGCCCGCATGTTTTGTACCGCCATACTTGCGCAGATCCAAATACCACCAATAATTTTCCTCTTCCAGCTGGAAGTCCTTCATCCGCTGCTGGAGGATCTCCAGACGCTCCTCACGCTGGCTTCCGCCGATGATCTCTCCGATGCCGGGTACCAGCAGGTCCACAGCGGCGACCGTTTTGCCATCGTCATTCAGGCGCATATAGAACGCCTTGATCTCCTTCGGGTAATCGGTCACAAATACCGGCTTTCCAAAGACCTGTTCTGTGAGGTATTTTTCGTGCTCGGTCTGTAAATCGGTGCCCCAATCCACCTTATATTCAAAATTCTCGTTGTTCTTTTTCAAGAGCTCTACCGCCTCGGTATAGGTCACTCGGGCGAAATCGGAATTCACCACGTTGTTCAAGCGGTCTACAAGCCCTTTATCGACAAATTGGTTAAAGAATGCAATGTCCTGCGGGCAGGTGTCCATCACATAGCGGATCACAAACTTCATCATATCTTCTGCCAGCTGCATGTCATCCTGCAAGTCTGCGAAGGCGATCTCCGGCTCGATCATCCAAAACTCCGCCGCATGGCGCTGGGTATAGGACTTTTCCGCACGGAAGGTCGGTCCAAAGGTGTACACCTTGCCGAAGGCCATCGCCATGCATTCGGCCTCCAATTGGCCGGAAACCGTCAAAGATGTGTGCTTCTGGAAGAAGTCCTGGCTGTAGTCAACAGCGCCATCCTCTGTACGGGGCAGATTCTCTGGGTCCAGTGTCGTGACGGTAAACATCTCGCCTGCCCCTTCGCAGTCGCTCCCGGTGATGAGAGGCGTGTGGGCATAGACAAAGCCATTTTCATTGAAGAATTTGTGAATCGCATAGGCCGCTGCACTGCGCACACGGAATGCCGCGCTGAACGTATTGGTGCGCGGGCGCAAATGTGCGATGGTACGCAAATATTCCATGGTATGGCGCTTCTTTTGCAGCGGATAGTCCGGCGTAGAGGCCCCCTCCACGATAATCTCCGAGGCATGAATTTCAAAGGGCTGCTTTGCCTCCGGCGTCAGGAGCAGTTCTCCTGTGACAACAATGGCAGAACCAACATTCAACTTTGCAATGTCCTTATAATTGGGCAGCTTATCCGCCTCAAAAACGATCTGCACGCCCTTAAAGCAGCTTCCATCGTTCAAATCAATAAATCCGAGCGCTTTCGAATCTCGAATTGTGCGCGCCCAACCGCATACAGTGACCGTCTTTCCTCCGAGCTCTTCCATGCCGGCATAGAGCTCTTTAATCTCTGTTCGCTTCAAAGTACTTGATCCTCCTGTTTTCTGCGCGCAAAAGCCATGGCTGCTGCGCGTTTCATTCATATGTTTCTATATTATAACAGGACACCTATCGGTGCAAGTAAAATATTTACGCAAAATTTAAAAAATCTTGTAAAACCCCCTTGATTTTTTCAAAAGAATCCGTTATAATGATCAAGCTGTCACCGATGATGACAAAACAAAGCCATTTGGAGAGGTATTCTAATTGGTAAGGAGCCACATTGGAAATGTGGTGTGCCGCAAGGCATTGTGCGTTCGAGTCGCATCCTCTCCGCCACAAGAAATTCCAAACAATTCGCTTCGGATTGTTTGGAATTTTTTCTTATATTCCGTTGTGATGCGCTTGACTTCCCCACGAGCTACCTGACCAAATTTATATAATGGGAGGTTTCCCTATGGATTTTCTGGAGATTGCAAAATCGCGCCAGAGCTGCCGCGCCTATGACAGATCCCGCCCGGTGGAGCGTGAAAAGCTGTTAGCCTGCTTGGAAGCGGCCCGCCTTGCCCCCTCTGCCTGCAACGCCCAACCCTACCATTTTACATTGGTAACCGGCAAACAGGCCGAAGCGGTGGGCAACTGCACCCGCAGCCTCGGGATGAATGCGTTCACAGAATCGGTTCCGGCATTTGTGGTAATCAGTGAGGAACCCTACAATCTGACTGCCGGTGCTGGCGCAAAAGTTAAGGGACAGGACTACCGCTCGGTGGATATCGGCATTGCAGCGGCCTACTTTACCGCGGAGGCCACCGCGCAGGGATTGGCCACCTGTATCCTCGGCTGGTTTGAAGAGAAAAAACTGCAAACACTGTTACACTTGCGCCGTCCTGTGCGCCTGGTGATTGCGGTTGGCTATGCGGCACCAGGGGACCCACTGCGCGCCAAAAAGCGCAAAACAATGGAGGAGCTGACGACATGGAAGTAAGTGCAGAAAAACTCTTCTTTTTTGAAAAAGATCCCGCTATGCTGGACGTCTACCTATCCATTGAAGCGGTACTTTTAAAGCGCTATCCGGGAATTCACGTCAAGGTGCAAAAAACACAGATCACCTTTGCGGGCCGCCATGGATTTGCCTTTGTTTCGCTGCCATTCCGAAAGGTGAAGGGACGTCCGGAGCACTATCTGATCCTTTCTTTTGGGCTCTCGCACCGCATGGACTCCCCGCGCATCGCGATTGCCGTCGAACCTTACCCCAACCGCTGGACTCACCATGTCGTGATCCAAAACGCTAGCGAGCTCAACAGCGAGATTTTGGGATGGTTGGATGAGGCGCACGCTTTTTCGGAGAGCAAACGATAGCAGATGCTGCTGCAAATTTGAGCGTTTGCTTCAGCCTCTTGCTGTCAAAATCCAAGCAGTTTCTTCGCTTTATTTCTCCTAATGTGTTTAGAAACGATTATATTGCATAAAAAAGGCTTGCGCCGCTTTTCAACGGCTGCAAGCCTTTTTGTCATCTGAAAACCACTCGCCTAGCGAGTGATTTTCAGATGACAAAAATGGGCAAGTGTGGCCATACTTGCCCTGCTTGCCAAAATGTGCGCTTTCCGGAAGTATCAGTGTTTGAGAAGATCAGAGCTGTGCTATTTCGTTCTTGCGTTATCCTATTCGATGTGGTAAAATAAAGTCAAAATTTAGAATTTGTTTTTATTATGAGAAGGTGACGGAGTGCCAAAGGTTGCTTATTCTGACGAGGACAGAGAACGTATTAGGATGCAGCTTGTTACAGTTGGGCTTGACCTAATGGCAAAACAAGGCATACAACATACAACCGTGGAGCAAGTATATAAAAAAGTTGGTATTTCGCGAACGTTCTTCTATTCCTTTTTCGCAACGAAAGAAGATTTGATTGTTGAAACGCTTTACTTGCAACAGCCCAAAATCATCAAG
This sequence comes from Anaeromassilibacillus sp. D41t1_190614_C2, assembly GCF_015558525.1. NCBI lineage: Bacteria > Bacillati > Bacillota > Clostridia > Eubacteriales > Acutalibacteraceae > Anaeromassilibacillus > Anaeromassilibacillus sp. D41t1_190614_C2. The sequence goes on from NZ_JADMOD010000002.1 coordinate 205,684, forward strand.
TATGTACAAACGCTGATGGCCGATCCTGCTTTAAGCTGGCGTGACGCAGTGAAACAATTTCTCCATGCCTGTTGTTATGGAGAAAAAAATGGAATTGCTGTTTTAACGATTGAAGAACAACAGCTCATTTTCAAGCGTCTATCAAAGGAAAGCTATCAAGTGTTCCGCCAAAAGCAACTTCGTCTTTTTGGAGAAATTTTAGAAAACTTTGGAATAAGGGCAGATACAGCAAGGATCAATCTATTTACGAATTTAAGTTTGACAGCGATGGTTGTACGCAGAGCCATCCCCAATACGCTTCCCTTGTTTGTTCCGGAGGCCGCTGATGAGACGGTCGATTTTCAACTGAATGCGATTGTGGATGCCTTGGAGAAATTGAAAACAGCCCCCACTCCTTGATGGGTGGGAATGAAAAATCCGTCCGAATATTATGGTTTGGCGTCATATTCAGATGGATTTTACTTTACTCAAAATAAAAACAAATTTTATTATTTATCTTTATTTTATGGCTATGAGAACGAAAACCAAACAAAGGAGGACACACGATGAACGTATTTGATCTGTTCGTAAACAAATATCCGCCGGGTAATGACTTGCGAAAACCAACCGCTGAAACGCTGGAACAATTTCAAGGAAAACTGCCGGCAGAACTCCTTGACTTTTGGCAGGAATATGGCTTCGGAAATTATGGCGGAGGATTACTGAAAATTATAGATCCTACGGATTATATTGATACGCTCACACTTTGGCTGGGTGAGCAGGAAGATTGCTTCCCCATTTTAATGACTGGATTCGGAACACTTTTTATTTACCGCAAACGATCTGAAACAGCCGGCGATATGTGTTTGCTGGACATTCACTACCGCAGATCAGGCAGTTTTTCTACCGGTTTTTCCGATTTTTTTGAGCGTATCCTTCCCGCTGAAAACTTTGCGGAACAATTTTTGCGAGTGGACTTATTCCAAGAGGCATCCGCTAAGCATGGCGGCCTTGCAGAGAATGAGATTTTTTTCTTTGCTCCGGCTTTGGCGTTTGGCGGAGCCGAGTCCATTCAATATGTCGAAAAAGGGAACGCCGTTGTTCATCAGCACCTGTTATTTGAAATGGGAACGGACAATTCTAGTGCTGCAAAGCCTGACGATATGTGGTCGCAAGCCTATGAAGCCAACCCCCATGTATTTGAATTGGAGAACGGCGGTTTAATGGTTAGCTTTCCCTTTTCGGAAACGGTGGATACCATCTTGCCAATAGCACCAGAAACGCTATACGAGATTGAGGGAGAGACGGTTTCGCTGTGGGCGCTGACGTTTGTTAGCTTGACAAAAGAGGAAAACCTCGGCTTTTTGGAGTATCACAGGGCTTTGCAACGGCTACAGCCCTACATTGTAGAAACAAGAGGGGACTATCTATTGATCCGTGGCATGAGCCTGGCGGAGATGGAATGTGTTTTGTCGGACGCCATAGATTGATCGCCATTCATTTTCAAAAATACATATTTAGGAGGAAAAAGTATGGGCTTTTTTAGCAAGTTGTTTAAGGGACCGGAAATCGATATGGAAAAGAGCCATGCAAATGCAAAGAAAATGCGCGCTCTATTTAACCAGGTCGTTGAAGGCGGGGACAATTATAGGCTGATTTTCGGATATACCGAGGATGTGAGCCGCTTCAATTATGGATTTGTTCATGGGAGTAAAACGAAAATCGGAAATTTAATTGTCGGCTGGAACGAGGCCAGTCAAACGATTGTGGTCGTTCCCACGGTACCCGATCTTTCCGGCTGTGGTGATCCGACCTACTATCGCCGCTCTGAAATTTTGAAAGCCTATCGAAACAAATACCCTACCGATGCGTTTATCATTTACCCAGATAAAAAAGGATATATCGGTATCAATGCCTATGATTGGCTGGAAGATGAAAAGCTATATGTCTATGTTTCGCAGGACGAGGAGTTGGCCGCTTTTACTGACTTCTTTATGAACAGATTTGCAACAAAGTGAGGTTAAAATGCCTTTGGGAGAAATTGGAGCGATCCTGCTGTTCCTTTTGGTGGTATTTATATTTGGTAATCTGTGGTTTCATTTTATAGAAGCAATATTAAGACGGATCAAAAAGCTGTTTACACGCCGCCAAAAACCTCCGGCATGGCATACGCTCCCCCCTGATGAGGAGGACAGAAAAAAAGATGGATATAAACGAAATTAGGAAACGGGCGCAACAAGCCCGTGAGAAGGCCGCCGATGCGATGAAAAAGACTTTTGAAAAAAGCGAAGAACTGGTTAATAACCTCGAGGTTTCCAGCTCTGAAAAAGAAGCATCTATATCTGCTGCTGAGGCAGAGGAACAGATCCATGCCAGCACGGAGCGGCAAGTAGAAATTCTTGGTCAGATATTAGGGGCCGATGGTGTGGCACAAATGGCCGTCAATGAGGAACTATTACAAAAAATGGTCAATGAGAAAGTCGCTGAAGCTACTGCTTCCACTACAGAGAACTTGATGGGGCAACTTTTTGGAGAAGATATGGGCGTTCTCGCGGCGGCTCTGGAAATGCTGGAGATGGAGGATGCCGACGAAGAGGAAGAACCCGTATGGAATTTAGAACTGGAGCAAAACCTTTATATTACCTTGGATGAAACGATGGCTCGGCTTGAGGCCATCCCTGAGCCAGAACCGATTCCTTACCAAAAAAATGACGCAAAATGGGAACGCTTTGGCATCTTGCTGTCTGGTATTGTATCGACCCTTAACGACCACAATCTGTATAGTATGGATGTGGAGGAACATATCCCAGTCATGGAACAGAAAGTCGTGTCCCTTGTACGCCGCTCCTGGGGGATAAATGGTCGTAGCGATCTGCTGGATATGATCCGCTATTTAGCACAGGAGGGCTATATCCTGCGGTATCAGCTTTATAGTGAGGCATCCTCGCCGGAGGAACTGATAGACGAAACCATGGACGAGGATGACTGTGAGTCTACCAGGCGGGCATGGCGGTTTGCACAACGGTATAAAAGCCAATATGCCCCTGGCTTTATGGCTGGATGGGATATTGGCCGGGCGGCGATGCTGACCCGTTGGGGCTGCTATTTAGGCTGGCTCACGGAAAGCGAAGCTGTTGGTATTCTCTGGGATCTCTCTCAAAAGGTTGTGGAGGAACTGCATAGCTGGCGCGAATTTGCCCAGTCTTATCTTTTTGGCGGTCTTATGTGGAAATTGCTATGCGGTGACAGCTCCGCTGGAAGTTACCTGGGCTATATTGCAGACGCCGCCACAGACCTGTTGACTGGAAAAGCAGAGCAAGACAGCGGACAATGGCGGGATTGCCCTTGGCCTGCACAGAGAAAAATCGGTTTCACATTGTAAACCTTTCGAAAATTACTGTTATTCACCAGCCTCCAACGGAAACGGCATATAAAAACGTTGGATTGGCGGCTATGCGGAAACGCAGGAAAGAAAATTAAGCAGCCGCCCAACGGGAGTATTTCATTCTGAATGGAAAAAGGATAAAAGTCAAAGGACAGCGTATCGTCCCAACTGCTGTCCTTTGACTTTTTCTGCAAACTACAATAAATATCCCCCGGCGGCGGAGCCGGGGGATATTTATTCATTGGTCTTGGTTATTCCAGTGTTACTTTGTGGAACACTTTCTTACCCTTTTTAATAATCACATACTTCTTTTCGAAGTCCTTCTCCAGGGAAAGTTTCGCAGAAATCGACGGTACCTTCACATCGTCTACCGCAACGCCGCCCTGCTCAATCAATCTGCGGCCTTCCGCGCGGGACGGAGCAAGCTTTGTCTTAACCATCAGGTCAAGCACGCCGATTTCCCCGTCGGTGAAGTCCGCCTCGGTGATCGCAGTAGAAGGCATATTGTCGGTATTTGCGCCCTTGCCGAACAAGGCGCGCGCACCCTCCTGGGCCTTCTTCGCCTCTTCTTCGCCGTGGATCAACTTGGTGACCTCATAGGCGAGGATCTCTTTTGCCTTGTTGAGCTCGCCGCCTTCGAGCTTTTCCAGCTCGTTGATCTCTTCCAGCGGCAGGAAGGTCAAAATTTTCAGGCAACGGATGACGTCTGCGTCGTCCACATTGCGCCAGTACTGGTAGAATTCAAACGGCGAAGTCTTTTCCGGGTCGAGCCAGACGGCGCCCTTTTCGGTCTTGCCCATCTTCTTGCCCTCGCTGGTCGTGAGCAAGGTGAAGGTCATGCCGTAGACCTCTTTGGCCTCTTTGCGGCGGAGCAGCTCCACGCCGCCGATGATGTTGCTCCACTGGTCGTCGCCGCCCAGCTCCATCACACAGTTGTAGCGATGGTTGAGCTCGAGAAAATCGTAGCTCTGCATCAGCATGTAATTCAGCTCGAAGAAGGAGAGGCCGCGCTCCAAACGCTGCTTGTAGCACTCTGCCGCCAGCATCCGGTTGACGGAGAAATGCACGCCCACCTCGCGCAAGAAGTCAATGTAATTCAGGTTAAGCAGCCAATCGCCGTTGTTCGCCATAATCGCTTTCCCCTCGGAAAAGTCGATCAGGCGGGACATCTGCTTCTGGAAACAGGCGATGTTGTGGTCGATGGTCTCCTTGGTGAGCATCTTGCGCATGTCGGTCTTTCCGGACGGGTCGCCGATCATGCCCGTGCCGCCGCCGAACAGGGCGATCGGCACATGCCCGGCCTTCTGCATCCAGGACATCACCATGATCTGGACAAAGTGGCCCACATGCAGACTGTCCGCTGTCGGGTCAAAGCCGATGTAGAAGGTGATCTTGTCGTTGTTCAACAGATCCCGGATCTTTTCCTCGTTGGTCGTCTGCGCGATTAAACCGCGCGCTTTCAGTTCGTCGTAAACGCCCATTTGTTTTCCTCCATTCTGTGTTGGGGGCAAAAGAAAACGCCCCCTGCGATTTTTGCAGAGGGCGGAGAAATTCCGCGGTACCACCTCAGTTTACCGCACCCTCACGAATGCGGCCTCATGGGTACAACCATACCCGTGCGCGTTAACGTGCGCCACCCCGGCCGGATCTACTGACCATCTGGCGTTCCACCCGGCGGCTCCAGGATGTATTTCCGCAGACCGCTGCTCCCGCTTCCACCAACCGCAGGCTCTCTTTGCCAGCCGCATTCCGCGTACTTCTTCCCTTCGATGCCATTGCTCTCATTATATCCAACGGGTTTCAAACTGTCAAGGCGTTTTCTTCGCCATTTGCAGCATTTCTTCCGCATTTTGCAGCAAAAGCTCGGTGATCTCGGTGCCGCCCATAATCCGTGCCAACTCCCGTTTGCGCCCCTCATGATCGAGCGCTGTCACGTTGGTGTAGGTGCGGTCGTGCTCCACATGCTTTTTGATCTGGAAATGGGCGTCCGCCAGGGAAGCGATCTGCGCCAAATGCGTGACACAAATCACCTGCCGGGTGCGCGATACCTCCCGCAGCTTGAGCCCTACCTTTTGTGCTGCACTGCCGCTGATCCCGGTGTCAATTTCGTCAAAGATCAGCGTTCCGATGTGATCCGTACCCGCCAATACGGTCTTGATCGCCAGCATGATCCGGGAAAGCTCGCCGCCCGAAGCGATCTTCGCCAATGGCTTAGCCGGTTCGCCCGGGTTGGTAGAGATCAAAAACTGTACTCGATCGCATCCGGAGGGACTAAGTGCCCCTTCCTCGCGCTGTACCAGAAACGTCACGTTCGGCATGTCCAGGAAGGTCAACTCTTCCTGCACGCGCTTTGCAAACAGAGCGGCGACCTCTTGCCGCTTGGCGGAAAGCGCTTTTGCACAGCGCCAAGCTTCGGCCTCGGCTTCCTGATGTTCTTTCGTCAAACGCGCGATATGCGCATCGGAAAGTTCGATATCGGAGAGCTGCTTTTTGCAATCTTCCAAAAAGGCGAGCATCTCCTCCACGCTGCCGCCGTATTTCAAGCCGAGCCGGTACAACTGATCCAACCGGCCTTCGATCTGCTCCAATTCCTCCGGATCGTACTCCAAGCCATCGGCCAGGCCTCCGATCTCTGTGTTACAGTCCTCCAGCTCGTATTGTACACTGCGCAGCCGCTCCTCCAGGGAGGCTGCCGCGGGCAGATACCGCCCTGCATCGGCCAGGGCATCCGCTGCGTCGGTCACCGCCGAGAGCGCCCCTTCCGCCTCGTCCTCTCCATCCAGCGCCAACTTCGCCGCCTGCAACGCACCGGCGATCTTTTCGCTGTTCCGATAGAGGTCGCGCCGTTCGGTCAGCTCTTCCTGCTCTCCCGGCCGCAGCTGGGCCGCCTCCAATTCGCCGATTTGATAGGTCAGCAAGTCGATCTGCCGCGCTTTCTGGGCTTCATCCATCTGGAAGCCTTCCAGCTCCTTTTTTACGCGGTTCATGCGGCGATACGCCTCTTGATACGCCTGCAGGAGCGCTTGGGGAACGCCCATCCGGTCCAGATAGCCCATATGGGACTCCGGGGACAGCAGCCCATAGCTCTCATGTTGGCCATGGATATTGATCAGCTGTGCGCCGATCTCACGCAGAACCGAAACGGTCGCCGGCCGGCTGTTGATGCGGCAGGAGGATTTCCCCTCTGCGCTGATTTCACGCTGCAACAGAAGCGTCCCGTCCTCCTCCGCTGCATATCCAAGCTCCCGGATGGCTTCCAGAACGTTTTCCTCCACATCGGAGAATGTTGCGCTGACAAAGGCAGAGCGCGCCCCTGTGCGGATCAGATCCCGCGAAGTGCGCTCCCCCAACACGGCGTGCAGCGAATCAATCAAAATCGACTTTCCTGCGCCTGTTTCACCCGTAAGGACGTTAAAGCCTCCTTGAAAGTCGATGGATGCCCGCTCAATCACCGCGATATTTTCAATATAAAGCTGGGTCAACATCGCTCATCACCCGACAATCCTTTTCAGTTCCGCCACCAAGCGTTCCGCGGATTCATCGTCCCGCGTCACGACAAAGATCGTGTCGTCCCCCGCAAGAGTCCCCACCACGGATTCCCAATGAAGGCCGTCCATAGCGGCGCAAATCGCCTGTGCCATTCCGGTCAACGCCTTGATGACGACGATGTTGCGCGCGCAGTCAATGGAGATGGAAGAATCCGCCAACAGCGAAAAGAACTTAGAAGACAGGTCCTTTCCCGTTTCCTTGCCGGTCGAATAGCGGTATTTGCCATCGTTGGAGAGGGTTTTCACCAGCCGAAGTTCCTTGATGTCGCGGGAAACGGTCGCCTGCGTCACATCAAATCCATCCTCCCGAAGGAGCCGCAGCAGTTCCTCCTGCGTGTCGACGCTGTGTTCATTGATAAGCTCCAAGATTTTGGCATGCCGCCTCGTTTTCATTTCAGGATCTCCTCTCCGCTAATTTTTGATTGAGTACTTCATAGAAATTGTTCTGTTTGAGCTTGATAATCTGCGCCCGATACCCTGAACGCCGGATATAGATGGCGCATTGGTCCGGCACCGGAAGCGCGCGCTCCCCGTCGACGGTCAAAAAGACCTCGCTGTCCTCATCCCGCACCGCATGGGCCTCTAAAACGGCATCGCCGCCAAAGACAACGGTCCTGGCAAACAGGGAATGCGGACAGATCGGCGTCAGCAAAATACACTCCATGCTTGGGTCGATCACGGGCCCACCTGCGGAAAGCGAGTAGGCGGTGGACCCGGTCGGCGTGGAAAAAATCAGGCCATCCGCCCGGTAGCCGCACATATTTGCACTGTTGAATAGCACCTTAAAATCGAGGATTCGGGAGAGCGACCCGCGGGAGATCACCGCGTCGTTCAATGCGTAATACGTCTGATGCGCACCGTCTAACACAGTATCCACCTGCAAAAGCATCCGGTTCTCAACGGCATACTTTCCGGTGACAAGCCCTTCCAGCTTTTCCAGCTCATCCGCTTCCAAGCCTGCCACAAATCCCAGGCGGCCCACGTTGATGCCCAACACAGGCTTCCCGGCCATCGCCGCATGTTTGGCCGCATGGATGATGGTCCCGTCGCCGCCGACCGCCACAACAATGTCACAGGCCGCCAGCCCCTGATAAAAATCTTCACAAAACTGGACGCCGCTCTCCGGAAAGTCCATCCGATACCGGCAATCCATCGAAACTTCCATCCCAAAGCGGTGCAGTTGGCCGACGATGCGTTCCGTATGAAACAGAGCATTTCTCTTGGTTAGGTTTGGCATAACAAAGACATTCAATGCGACTCACCACCATTTAACACCCTGTGCGACTCCTCCACCAGCGCCGGAATATCCAGAGGGACGCTGTGGGTCTGCTCGGATTTGGAGAGGAACGCCAGGTATTCGATATTCCCCTCCGGCCCTTTCACCGGAGAGAAGGTCAAACCTTCCACCGAAAAGCCGTTTTCCAGGACAAAATGTACGATCTTTTCCACCACTTCCACATGGATAGAAGGCTCGCGCACCACGCCCTTCTTCCCCACCTTGCCGCGCCCGGCCTCGAACTGGGGTTTGATCAGGCATACCGCCTGCCCGCCATCCGCCAAGAATTTCCGTGCCACAGGCAACACTAGGCATAGGGAGATGAAGGAAACGTCCACACTGAAAAAATCCACCGGCTCCGGGACCTGTTCGTCCGTCAAATAGCGCACATTGGTGCGCTCCAAATTCACCACACGCGCATCGGTGCGCAGTTTCCAGGCCAACTGCCCATAGCCGACGTCGATGGCATACACCTTTCGCGCACCGTTTTGCAGCATGCAGTCCGTAAAACCGCCCGTGGATGCGCCGATGTCCATGCAAACCTTGTTTTCCAGGGAAATGGGAAACTGCTCCATCGCCTTTTCCAGCTTCAGCCCACCCCTGCTGACATAGGGGAGCGCCGCCCCGCGCACTTCAATCTTCGCCGTAAGCGGCAGCATGGTGCCGGGTTTATCAGATTTTTGATTGTCCACATAGACGTTGCCCGCCATAATCATAGCGCGCGCCTTTTCACGGCTCTGCGCAAGCCCCTGCTCAAAGAGCAGGCAATCCAGCCTTTTTTTCTCCGCCACTTTTTTACTCCTAATATCTCTATTTGTATCTCTGTTTTCAGGGTATATAGTATAATTTTTGATTCTATTTCCAATTCTGTAGGGTGTCCGTCACCGTGCGGTATATCCCGTCGGCGTCCAATCCCAAATCATGCAAGGATTCCTGCATGGTCGCGTGCCGCACAAACCCTTGGATGGCGCGCAGTACATAGGCGCCGTGGAATCCAGCTTCATGCAGCAGATGTTCAAAGTGCTCACCCACGCCGCCCTGCTCGATGCCCTCTTCAAAGAAAAAGACATGCTTGGCGCCCTTGGCGGCCTCGACCGCCCCGGCTGATACCGGCTTGATACGGTTGAGCTTGACAATATGCACAGAAATCCCCTGCTTTTTCCAACGGGAAAACGCCTCGCATGCGAACGAAAACAGACGGCCATACGTTACCAGCACGGTACCGGCGCCTTCGTCCCCATAGAGGTCAAACGCCTTCCCACTCGGTTGATAATCGTACGGGCGGAAAAGCTGCCCTCCCCGCGGGTAACGGACCGCAGCCACCCCTTCGCAATCGTACAGCGCCGTTTGAAGGTCTTTCCGCAGCTCGTCGTAATACGCGGGCGAAAACACCGTGCAATTGGGGATGGTATTCAAAAAGGCCGCATCAAAAATGCCCTGGTGCGTCTCGCCGTCCTCCCCCACCACGCCAGCGCGGTCGATGGCAAAGGTGACCTTTACATTTTGCAGCGCCGCGTCGTGGATGATCTGATCATAGCCGCGCTGAAGGAACGTCGAATAAATCGCACACACCGGCCGCATTCCACCGGCCGCCAGCCCGCCCGCAAACGTCACAGCGTGTTCCTCCGCAATGCCCGTATCGAAAAAGCGGTCTGGGAACCGTTTGGCAAACTCGGTCAGGCCCGTCCCCATCTGCATCGCTGCCGTAATCGCACAGATGCTCCGGTTATTTGCAGCTGCCTCGCAGAGGTACTGCCCAAACTGGCTGGAAAAGTCCTCGCTGTTGGAGAGCTTCTTGCCTGTGTTCACATCAAACTTGGAAATCCCGTGAAATACGCCGGGGTTCTCCTCCGCAAAGGAATACCCCTTGCCCTTTGCCGTAATAACATGCAGCAAAATCGGGTGCTCAATGTGCTTGGCATTTTCCAAGACCTCCAATAGCTGCGGAAGGTTATGACCGTCAAAGGGACCGTAGTAGACAAAACCCATATCTTCGAACAAGGTATTGTTGTACAGCAGATGTTTGACCGCCGTCTTTGCGCCGGAAATAGCGCGATGCAAGGAGGGGCCTACCCCCGGCAGCTTATCGAGCGCGGATTCCAGATTCCCCTTAGCGCGCAGATACCCCGGTTTGGTGCGAATCTGCGCCAAGTAGCGCGCCATCGCCCCCACGCTGCGGGAGATCGACATCTTATTGTCGTTTAAGATCACAATAAAATTCTTTGGGAAACGCCCTGCATTGTTCAATCCTTCATAGGCCATGCCGCCCGTCAAAGAACCATCCCCAATGACCGCGATCACATGCCCCGGCTCGTGACGGACCTTCTTCGCAACCGCCATCCCGTAAGCAGCAGAAATGGCGGTGCTGGCATGCCCTGCATTGAACGGGTCATACGGGCTTTCCGCCCGGTTGGGATACCCGCAGAGGCCGCCGCGCGTGCGGATGGTGTCGATCTGCTCCCGCCGGCCTGTGAGGATCTTATGGGTGTAGGCCTGATGGCCCACATCCCAGACAATCTTGTCCTGCGGCGCATGGAACACCCGGTGCAGGGCAACGGTCAATTCCACCACGCCCAGGTTGGAGGCCAAATGGCCGCCGTTGTGAGCGACCGTTTGAATAATCTTCTCCCGGATCTCCGAGCAGAGCATCTCCAACTCCTTCTCCGAGAGATTCTGCAAATCGTCCGGTTGATTGATCTGATTGATAAGGTTCTCCATCCGAAAGCCCCCAGTATTGCACTGTGGGCCGTTTTACATCGAAAGCCCGTTTTGCAGCCGGGCCGCCGTCAGGGTGTTGCGCAGGAGCATGGCGATCGTCATGGGCCCCACGCCGCCCGGAACCGGCGTGATATATCCAGCGATCTTCTCCACCTCGGCAAAGTCCACATCGCCGCAGAGCTTGCCGTTCTCGTCGCGGTCCATTCCCACATCGATCACAACCGCGCCGGGCTTGACCATGTCTGCCGTGACGAATTTCGGTTTGCCCACCGCAGCGACCAAGATATCCGCGCGTTTGCAGATTTCCTTGAGGTTTTTCGTCTTGCTGTGGCAGATCGTCACAGTCCCGTTGTTATGTAGCAGGAGCATGGCCATCGGTTTGCCGACAATGTTGCTCCGGCCGATTACGACGCATTCCTTGCCCTGGATCTCAATATCCTGCGAACGGAGCAGTTCGATGATGCCCGCCGGCGTGCAGGGCAGAAAATGGAAATTGCCGATCATGATGCGGCCCACGTTGGAAGGATGGAATGCGTCCACATCCTTTTCCGGCACGATGGCCTCCACCACAGCTTCTTCGTCCAAGCCGTTCGGCAGCGGGGACTGCACCAAAATGCCGTTGATGTCCTTCTTGTTGTTCAACTTCTCAATGAGCTCCATCAGTTCTTCCTGCGTGGTCGTGGCAGGCAGGGCATACTCTTCCGAATAGATGCCCGTCTGTGCGCAGGCCTTTTTCTTATTGTTTACATAGGTGCGGGATGCCGGATCGTCGCCGACGATGACCACCGCCAGGCCGGGCGTCACGCCCTGCTGCTTGAGCTGCTCGACTTCCTCTGCCACCTGTGCGCGCACACTTGCGGAAACTGCCTTCCCATCAATCAACTTTGCCATTTCCAATTCCTCCTATACCAATTTTAATCTTCCTGATGTCCATTGTCTGGATCGTCCGATCCTTCTTCCCGGGAACCCTCCGCCGGTTCATCCGGCACGGGAGTTTCCGAACGCTCTTCCTGTACAGCTGCTACCGGCTCTTTTTCTTCCGGCTCCGTCGGGTTCTCATCCTCCAGGCTGGCCGGTTCTGTTTCTCCCTGCGGTTCCTGTAAGGATTCTATCTGTGTCAAAGCATCTGCGTCTGCTTCTTCTCCCGCAGATTCCAACTCCACAGATTCCCCATCCACAGCTGTCTCCACGGAATCCCCCTCCGTTTCCACCAATTCCTCCGGCACCGATTCCTTGAGGGCATTCATCGCCATGACCTTGGCGGAACCACATCCGGAAAGGCTCGTGCGGTTTCGGAATACAATCAGCAGGACAACGCCGGCCAAAACCGTGGCAGCTGCCACCAGCTGGGAGACGCGCAGATCGAAGAATGGGGTCAGTAGGCTGTCCGTGCGCAATCCTTCGATGAAGAACCGGCCGAAGCCATACCAGACCAAATAGAGAAGAAAGACCTGTCCGTCGTATCTTCTGAATTTCCTGCAGAAGATATGTAGCAGGACAAATCCCAGCAAACACCATACCGACTCATAGAAGAAACAGGGATGTACCGGGCCGTTCACCACCGCCTGGGTTCCCTCGCTGACCATTCCCCAGGGCAGATCGGTCTGGCTGCCGAACGCCTCCTGATTGACAAAATTTCCCCAGCGGCCGATGCCCTGTCCAATCAAAAAGCCCAATACTGCAACATCCAATACCGCCGGAACCCTTAACTTGCAAATCTTCGCGGTGATCACACCGCCCAGCAATCCACCGATGATGCCTCCATAGATGGCAAGCCCACCCTCGCGGATATTAAAAATCTGCATGGGATCGCGGATATAGAGATCACCTGGATAGAACAATACATAGTACAGCCGTGCCCCGATGATGCCAGTGACCATGCCGACCAACACGCAGTTGACCAGCTTATCGCTATTGATATTCATCTTTTTACAGCTGAACATGGCATAGAGGAACGCCAACATAAATCCGACGGCGATGATGATGCCGTACCATGCGATTGGAGTATCCCCGATGTAGAAAGCGGTGGGGTCCACATGGAATTCCCAGCCGAGTTTTGGAAATTGTACCGTATACATTTCAAGTCCACCTTCCCCGCGCGCGGTAAAAAATCAGGAAAGCCGCCAAGCTCCGCGCGGGAAGCCTGGCGGTTTATTCTATTCTGCCTTGATAAACGGGTTACTCGACCGGATACACAACCGACAAGGCCGAGTAAGCCGGGTCAAGCTGCTCTTCCAAACGTTTCTGAACAGATTCCAGTGTTGCATTCGCCAGGTCGTCGATATAGGTATAAAGCTCCCGGCCGGCAAAGGCGAAGGACGCCATTGAATTGGCGATATTGTCCACGCTGTTCAGCGCGGCGATGTTCCGGCCATAGAGCGCTTTCTTCGCGCGCTGGAACGCTTCCTGATCGATCCCTTCCCGGCGCAGGCGGTCTGCCTCTGCGCGAATCTCCTCCGCAACGCGGTCCGGGTCCTTGGACTCCCCGGAGAAGATGATCGAGGCGTAGCCCGGCCCTTCAAAATACTCGTATCCAAACGAGGATTCGTTGACCAATCCCGCATCCAACAGGCGGCGGAACAGCGGTGAGGCGTCAGAGGCCATCAGCTCCAACAAAATTTCGGTCTCCGCGAGTTCCTTGGTCGTGCGCCGGCTCACGGCATTCTCCTTGAAGCCGAGCTCAAACAGCGGCGTCACAACCGACAGCTTCTGTTCCACACGCGGCTTGACAACCTCGCGCGGCTCCTCCTCAAAGATGCGCTCGATCTCCACCGGCGCAGAGGGCTTGAGCATCCGGTCGCAGAGATCCAGCACTTTGTTCAACTCCACGTTGCCGGCAACGCAGAGCACCATATTATTCAAATTGTAGAAGGTATGATAGCAGCGGTAGAGCAGCTCCGGCGTGATCTGGGCAATGCTCTCCACCGTACCCGCGATATCCACCTTGACCGGGTGCTTGTGATACAGCGCCTCCAACAGGTTGAACATCACACGCCACTGTGGGTCGTCGTCGTACATGCGGATCTCCTGGCCGATGATGCCTTGTTCCTTTTGCACCGTCTGCTCGGTGAAATAGGGGGACTGCACAAAGTCCAGCAGAATCTCCAGCGACTCGTAAACGTTCTCCGTGCAGGAGAAGAGATAGCAGGTCACATCAAACGAAGTATATGCATTGGCGTTCGCACCGGTCTTGGCATACCGTGCAAACGCATCCCCGTCCTCGCTCTCAAAAAGCTTGTGCTCCAAATAATGGGCGATGCCCGCCGGTACCGTACAGGCTTCCGCCTCGTCGGAGCGCTTGAAGGTGGTGTCCACCGAACCGTAGCGGGTTCCGAAAACCGCATAGGTGGAATTGTTCTGCTCCTTTGGATAGACAAAAATACGAAGGCCGGAGGGGTGCTTTACCTCATAGTACCGGTCCCCCACACGGCCGCTCTTTACTTCTCGAATCACATTCATTGCGCATCCTCCCCATTTCCCACCAAGCAGTATACGGTGTCTAAAGTCACCCGGTTGGCCGCGTCGATGATTTCCTGCCGCGTAACGGCGTTGATCTGTGCGGCAGCTTCCTCCGGCTGCTGCGAATGGCTGGCAAAGGTCTGGGAAAGATACCAGTTTTCCAGTCCGCCCAAGGAGTCCGAAAGCGTCCGGTAGCTGTTGCAAAGGCTCATCTTTGCCGCTTCCACTTCGCTCTCGTCAAAATTCCCCTGCTTTACCTCATCGAGCTGGCGCAGGATCTCTTCCTTCGCGCGCTCCATATTCTTTACTTCCACGCCGCTTTGCACCAGCATAATCCCCTTCATGCTGTTGTAGGACGCGCTGCAATAATAGCACAGGCTCAACTTTTCACGCACATTTAGGAACAGCTTCGAATTCGGCGTACCGCCAAACAGGGCCGCCATCAGGCGCGTGGCCGGGACCTCTTCGTCGGGGGTTGCGGTGCCGGTCCGGAAGCCCATCACCAGCTTGCCCTGCGCCACATCCATTTTTTCGGTCACCGTGTTGACCTTTTCTGCCGAGCGCACCACCTTTGTCGTGCAGTCGGCCGTCTTACGGCTGCCGAGCGTCTCAAACGCAGCGCGGAACCCTTCGTAAACCGGCGCGGGGTCGCAGTCGCCCAGCACCATCAATTCGATCTTTGCGGTATCCAGAAGGCGCTTCCACGCCGCGGTCAGAGCGGGGCGCTCCACCCGAGCGATGTCCTCCTTGCCGCCGTAGCGGTTGACGCCATACGGTTCATCCGCACACATGATCGCTTCACAGCGCTGGCGTGCATAGGTGCGCTTATCGCTGTATTCCGAATCGATCAGTTCCATCGTCTGGCGCTTTTCCTGCTCAAAGCCGTCCTCCGGGAAAAGGCCGTCCACCAGGGGCGGGTCAAAGAGAATGCTGCACAGCAGCTTTGCCAGTTCCCCGGAAATAGCCTCGCCCTCCAGCGCATAGCGGTCCGCGATGCCGGAAGCCGAGAGGGAAAGCACCTGCAAATCGCCGAGCTTCTGGACATCTGCATTGAGGGATGCGCCGTAGAGTTCGGCAAGCCGTTGCCCCAGCTTCGTAAAGTCGGGATATTCCCGGCTGGCCCGGCTGAGCAAAAACGGCAAAAGCGCATTTTCCGCCGCGGTCTGACGGCTCATCGGCACGATCAGATGGGCTGAAATGCGCATCGTTTTGAATTTCGTATCGCGAATACTTCTAAAATTGACACCGTCACAGATCGCACGCTGTTCAATTCCGATCATTCCATCATCTCCAAATTAAAATCAGTATGCAAACAGAAACCGGAAGCCGCATCGCGGGACAAAGCGCCGCAAACATTCCCACGGCGAAACGGCTGCTGCATGGTTTCAATATCGAACGCCCAGGAAACTTGGGACTGGCTGGCCAATAAACGCCTGCCTTCCGTTAGGGCGTGAAGTTATTATAGCACACCCTGCCTGCTAAGAAAAGGAAAAATCTATGAACATGCAAAAAACGCGGCTATTTATACACCGTCCGCGCGTCTGCCCCCTCCTTGCCATTCCTTGGACAGGATGGTATAATTTACGCAAAGAACTGCGGGGTGTTGTGAAGCGGAAAAAGCAGCATCCCGTATTTTTTCGGGCAATTTGCCCGAATGAAGAACGAGGGAAATGGAAGGGATCTATTTGTATACGAAAAAACAACTGCGGCTGGCGGAATTGGGCCTTCTGATTGTCACGATCATTTGGGGGAGCGGCTTTGTCGTTGTCAAAAGCGCGACTGGCAGCCTGGAACCTGCCGCTATTGTCGCGCTTCGCTTCGCAATCGCAACGATTCTGATGTGCATTGTCTTTTTCCCCCGGCTCAAGCGGATTGATAAGAGCTGTATCAAAGCAGGGGCGCTCGCCGGATTTTTGTATTTTCTCGCCTTTTATCTACAAACACTGGGAGCAAAATACACTACAGCGGGGAAAAATGCCTTTTTGACGGCAATCTATGTCGTTTTAGTCCCGTTTCTATATTGGATCATCCAAAAACAGCGCCCGGATCTCTACAATGTCTCGGCAGCCTTTCTTTGCATCATCGGCATTGGGCTTCTCTCCCTAAATGCGGATTTTTCCATCAATCAAGGGGACGCCTTTTCCCTTTTGGGCGGGGTAGGATTTACGGCACAGATCGTCGCCACCGCTATTTTAACCCAAAAGCAGGACCCTATTCTGCTTTCTGTCACGCAGTTTGGCTTCGCCACCATCTTTGCGGCGGTCACCTCGCTGCTGACCGAACCTATATCGACGCATCTTGCACCCGATACACTTACCTATATTCTCTATCTCGGCGTATTTAGCACCATGATCGCCCTGCTCTTGCAGACGGTTTGCCAAAAATACGTCCCCGCTTCAAACGCGTCGCTGATTATGTCGCTGGAGTCCGTATTCGGCTGCATCTGCGGAATCCTCTTTCTGCACGAAGAGCTCTCCGGGCGTATTCTCGCGGGCTTTGCCTTGATTTTTGGGGCGATGCTGCTTTCGGAGGTCAAGCCCGCATTTCTGCGCTCCGGTTTCCGGCGGCTGTCCGCCCCTCCAATCCATAGCAAAAAGAAAGAAGGCTCGGAACCATGATGGATCTCTCGCAAAATCCGCTCTGCCGTCCGTTTGACTTCGCGGGGAATCCCCGCCACGGCATCCTGTTGGTCCACGGCTTTACCGCCACCCCAGGCACCATGCTGCCGTTGGGGGAGGCTTTGGCCCGGCGTGGCTACCGGGTCAAGGGGATCTTATTGCCCGGCCACGGGACAACGGTGGACGACATGGAACACCGCCGGTGGCCTGAATGGATTGGCGCCGTCCAGGATGGGTTCGACCAGCTGTCGCAGGAATGCGAGCGCGTCAGTGTGGTTGGCCTTTCGATGGGAGGAACGCTTGCGCTTCTGCTGGCACAGACGCGCCCTGTCTATCGCGCGGTACCAATTTGCGCTGCGTTGCGCGTGCGCAACCGCGCCAGCCGTTTTGCGAGACTGATCTGGCCGGTGATGCGGTATCATACGGATTCCCCCCATCCCTCCTATGGGGAATTCCTGGCGGAATACAACGCTTGCTACGACCGCACTCCCGTCCGAAGCGTTGCGGAGCTCAACGCATTGATCGCACACACCCTTCACGGATTAAAAACCGTCCGGTGCCCGCTTCTGGTGGTCCGCGCAGGGAAGGATGAAACGGTGGCACCGGAAAGCGCTGAAATCATCATGAACCGTACAGCCTCTTCCAAGAAGCGGCTGCTGACGCTGCCGGACAGCCCCCATGTGTGTACGCTCGGGCCGGAACGTGAACGGCTGTTTCGGGAAATTGCCCGCTTTTTGGACGCACGGTAAAAGCCGTTATAAAACGATTAAAGCCCCCGGAATTTTATCCGGGGGCTTTGCTTATTCCAAATTTATACCTGTGCCAGTGCCTGCTTGATGTCGTCGAGAATATCCTCTGGATTTTCAATGCCCACGGACATACGGATCATATCCGCACTGATGCCGCCTTCCACCAGCTGCTCATCGGTCAACTGGCGGTGGGTGGTGCTGGCCGGATGGAGCACGCAGGTGCGCAGATCGGCCACATGGACCACAATGGAGGCGAGCTTCAAGCTCTCCATGAACTTGGCGGCTGCTTCTCTGCCGCCCTTGATGCCAAAGGAAATGACGCCGCAGGTGCCGTTCGGCATGTACTTCTGCGCCAGATCATAGTATTTGCTGCTCTTGAGGCCCGGATAATTGACCCAAGCGATGCGGTCGTCCTGCTCAAGGAACGAAGCGACCTTCAGCGCATTGGAGCAATGGCGCTCCATGCGTAGGGCGAGGGTTTCAAGGCCAAGGTTCAGCAGGAATGCGTTCTGCGGGCTGGCCTGCGCGCCCAAGTCGCGCATCAGGTGTGCGCGCGCCTTCGCAATATAAGCCGCATTGCCGAACTGCTTGCAATAGACAACGCCGTGATAGGACTCGTCCGGCTCCGTAAACTCCGGGAATTTGCCGTTGTTCCAGTCAAACTTGCCGCTGTCCACAATCGCGCCGCCGACCTGGACCGCATGGCCGTCCATGTATTTGGTCGTGGAGTGGATAACGATGTCCGCGCCGAATTCAAACGGGCGGCAATTGATCGGGGTGGCAAAGGTGTTGTCCACAATCAGCGGCAAGCCATGGGCATGCGCTACTTTTGCGAACAGCTCCAGATCGGTCACAATCAAGGCCGGATTGGAGAGCGTCTCTGCAAAGACACAGCGCGTATTCGGCTGGAAGGCTGCATTCAGCTCTTCTTCGGTGCTTTCCGGGGAAACAAAGGTAAAATCGATCCCCATCTCATGCATGGTCTTATAGAACAGGTTGAAGGTACCGCCATAGATGGCGCTGGAGCAGACGACATGCCCACCTGCGCGGCAGATATTCAAAACAGAAATCAGAGACGCCGCCTGTCCGGAGGAAGTCAGCAGCGCGCCAACGCCGCCCTCGAGCGCCGCAATCTTCTTTTCCACTGCATCGAGCGTCGGATTCGCAAGGCGGGTATAAAAGAACCCATCCTGCTCCAGGTCGAACAGCTTGCCAAGCGTCTCCGCATGGTCATATTTATACGTTGTGCTTTGTACAATTGGCACCACGCGCGGCTCCCCATCTCCGGGCGTATAACCCGCATGGATGCAATTGGTATCGATATGATACTGACTCATTTCACCATTCCTCTTTTCACATCTAAAATTTATACAGACCGCCGTCTTTGGAACCGGGCGCCGGCCAGCCGTAGAAACTTTACCGGCGCCGGTTTCAAAAACATGGTTTCAAACACAGTTTATCAGGGATACAGCAGGGATTTCACCCATCCCGCGGCTATATCTGTCACAGTGACTACGGCCCAGATCAACAAAATAAAAAGCACCACTGAAATCGCGCGCACAATAAACCGTTTGCGCGGGCTCATTTCAGCAGCTTCATCCGATTCCCCATCTGTCTCTTCCCGGCCGGTTACGCCGATGCTATGCATGAGGTCGACAGCCTCCTGTATACGGTTATACGGGACATACACATTTTTGTTGCACTTTCCCCCGTCCCCCGCATAGGCAGACGCAACTCCCTCCGTACCACAGACACGCTCTTCGTGCGGAATCTTGCTGTCATCCAATGCTGCGCCGATTCTACGGCACTTTTCCTCCGTAGCAGTCAACAACATCACCGGATCGCCCTCCTGGGGTTCCCGCAACTTGTTGCTATTACAGGCGGGACAGCGATATCCTTCTTTGATCAACACCTGACACCTGGGACAATACCGCATCGTTTCACTTCCTCTCTTTTCCTGTACCATCATAGCACACGAACGGGCGCTATGGCAATCTTTTTATCCGCTCTAACCCAAAATTGGTTGGAGCTGCCGCCCCTCTAAGGCCGCCAGTGCCGCCGGAAGCAGCTTTTCAAAATCTGCCACCAGTGAGTACGGTTTTTTCTCCGGATCGTCCTGTGCAAAGGGAACAAAATAGACGTTCTTCGTGTTGAGAAGCTTTCCGATGTTCTGTGCGGAAGCCGCCAACGCGTCGTTTGTAGCGAGCGCCAATAGCACCGGACGGCCAATGCGCAAATTCGATTTGACCGCCATTGTGACCGGCGTATCCGTAATGCCGTTTGCGAGCTTCGCCAGCGTATTCCCTGTACACGGGGCTACAATCATCAGGTCCACCATTTTTTTGGGGCCGATCGGTTCCGCCCCTACGATGGTCTGGATCACGTCCCGGCCGGAAATCTCCCGCAGCTCCTGTAAAAAATCGGATGCTTTGCCGAATCGTGTGTCCGTCTTTGCCGCGTTATAGGACATGACCGGCAAAAGCTGGTATCCCTGCTCTGCCAAAGCGCGCATTTGTTTTAGGGATTTGGAAAATGTACAGAACGAGCCGCACAGTGCATAGCCAAACGTCAAATCGTTCAAAGTCCTCACTCCTCCATGATGTTGTAGATGGTGTTTTTGATGATCTCCCCAGCCGCCTTTGGTGCAACCCGCCCGGGCAGGGACAACGCCTTGATAACACGGATGCCAAGTTTTTCCGCCGCTTCGTAATCGACTCCGCCGGGCGCGCTGGCCAAATCAATCAAGATCGTCCCTTCCCGCGCTTTGGAGAGCATCCGCCTATTAAAGACAAGCGCAGGGATTGTATTAAAGATCAAATCGTATTGGTCCCGGTCGCAAATATCGTCCGTCTTGACCGCCTGGTAACCGAACAGCTCGACCCACGCGAGGTCGCTCGTTCTGCGGGCGCTCACGGTGACCTTTGCACCAATGCCGCGCAGCATCCAGGCCAATACCTTCCCGATGCGGCCATACCCGGCCACGAGGCAGTTGCTTCCATTGATCGTTCCCGCATATTCCCGCATGGCGATTTCTAGCGCGCCTTCCGCGGTAGGAACCGTATTTTTGACCGCAAAGTCCTCACGGGTGTAATAATCGTAGGTATCGATGCCGTCCCACAATTCACTGGTGAGGAACAGCTTTCCCATCATGCCGCCGAAGACCGTCTTGTTTCGCATGTACTCTGCAAAGGTATCGTCCAGCGGGGTCTTTTTTTCACTGTAGTGGGTGTTTAAGTATTTTCCATCCGCCGTCACAGGCAAAGGCAGGATAATGTTTTCACATTTGGCAGCGATCTCGTCCAATTCAGCCTTGACAACGCCTTTCTGAAAATTTATGGTGTCAAAACCGAACGCATATACGGTATATCCATCCGAGGCGATGGACTCAGCCAAAGCGATTTGCCGCCGGTCGCCGCCGACTACGCCAAAACTGTTATAATCAATCATATTTCAAACCTCCTGCATGGACTAAACCAGCCCTCCTGTTGCCCTTTCCAGGGAAATATGGCTGTAACCTATAGTATGGGGATTTTTTCACTGTGTGATTATCCTGAATAAAATCCCTTCCAAAGCCCCGGCGAATTTTTTCCGATCAATTTTTCAAGAAACGGTTTATTCTTTTGGGATTTTGCAATATAATAAATTAGTTAAGTCTGCCAACGGTAGACCGCACTGCTTTTATCAAGCACTACCTCTTTCAACATCTGCTAAGGAGATCATATAGAATGGACAGCAACGATATTTTGTCAAAGGTTCAAAAAGTTCACTTTGTGGGGATCGGAGGTTCCGGCATGTGCCCCCTCGCGGAGATTTTGCACCACAAGGGCTATCAGCTCACCGGCTCCGACACCAGCGAATCCGACACCCTACAGCGCATCCGCTCCTATGGAATCCCCGTTTCAATGGGCCATCGCGCGGAAAACATCGGCGATGCAGAGCTGGTGGTCTACACCGCTGCCGTCAAGCAAGATAACCCGGAGCTTGTGGCCGCGCGCGAAAAGGGCGTCCCGACGGTCGAGCGCTCCGTCATGCTCGGCATGGTAACCCGCCGGTATCCAAACTCCGTGGCGGTCTCCGGCACGCACGGCAAAACGACTACTACGGCGCTCATCACGCAGATCCTCGTCAACGCCGGCGCCGACCCGTCCGCAGTAATCGGCGGAAAGCTCCCCTTTATCGGCGGAAACGGCCGTGTCGGCCGGTCGGAGACCATCGTCTGCGAGGCCTGCGAATATGTGGACACCTTCCTGCATTTGGAACCGGCGCTGTCCGTTATTTTGAACATCGACGCCGACCATCTCGACTACTTCAAGACGTTGGAGAACATCATCCGCTCCTTCCACCAGTTCGCCCTTCAGACTTCCCGCCTGCTGATTATCAACGGCGACGACGCCAACACCCGCAAGGCGGTCGAAGGAATTCCTTCGGAAAAACTTCTGACCTTCGGCTTTGACGAGGGAAACCGGTATCGTGCGGTGGATATTGCCGACACCAAGCGCGCTTGTGAGCGCTTCACCGTGTTGAAAGACGGCGCCCCGCTCTGCGAGGTCAGCTTACGCATTCCGGGGAAACACAACATCTACAACGCGCTCGCTGCGGTTGCCGTCGCGGACTACATGGGGGTGGACGCACAGACCATCGCAGAAAGCCTCCACCAGTTTACCGGCGTGCACCGCCGCTTTGAGATCCTCGGCACCTTCAACGGCGTGACCGTGGCCGATGACTTTGCCCATCATCCCACCGAGCTGACCGCTACCTTGAACGCTGCCATGCATATGGGGTTCCGTGAGGTCTGGGCGGTCTTCCAGCCGCACACCTTCTCGCGCACCTATATGCTGTTGAACGATTTTGCCAAGGCGCTGTCCATCCCGGACCACGCGGTTCTCTCCGAGATCCTTCCCGTACGGGAGGTCAACACCTACAACATCTACGCCAAAGATCTGGCGGAAAAGATCCCGGGCTGTGTGTGGTTCCCAACGTTTGAGGAGATACGCGACTATGTGATGGCAAAGGCGCAGGAGGGCGACTTGATCTTGACCCTCGGCGGCGGCGACGTATACAAATGTGCGAATATGATCGTAGAAACATATCAAGCACAGAACAAGTGAGTTTGTATTGATTTTGTAAAAACAATATAACGGCTCTTTCGTATTTTAAAATGAGAAAAGCCCATAACCTCTTTTAAATCCTATCGTTTCCTGTTCGTTAAAAAATTTAGGCGGGTGGTTCCCCAATAAGGAAACCACCCGCCTGTTTTTTTATCTGTTTTGATTGGATTCCTTCAAAAGTAGCTCCGAAAAATGGCTGAATGCCTTTGAAAATCCGTGCAAAACGTGCCTTTAATAAGCGGCGCTCAACGGATTGAGCACACCGTAAGCCTTGCTCTCAATGTCCTCAATGTATTTGATTGCAAGCCCTGCGCCGCGCGCTACACACATATCCGGCTCCTCAGCGATACGGACCGGCATTTTCGTCTTCTTGGAAATCAACTTATCGAACCCAAATAGCTGCGACGACCCGCCGGTCAGGATAATCCCATCCGAATACACATCCCCCATCAGCTCCGGAGGCGTCTTTTCCAGCATTTCCTGTACGGTATAGATGATCTGCATCGCAGGCTCGATCAAAGCTTCCAACATCTCGTCGCACGAAATGTCCGCCCACTGCGGCAGGCCGGTCATCGCGTTACGGCCCTTGACCCGGTGCTTTACCATCTCCTTGCGTGGATACACGCAGCCGATGGCGATCTTGGCCTCTTCTGCCATGCGTTTTCCGATGATGAGATTGTATTTCCGGCGAACATATTTGATGATCGCTTCGTCAAATGCATTGCCCGCTGTCTTGATTGAGCGCGAAATGGCAATGCCGCTCAAAGACAGCACGCCCATGTCGGTCGTGCCGCCGCCGATGTCCACAATCAACGTCCCGTGCGGCTCGTCGATCTTGACGCCGGCGCCCATAGCCGCTGCAACCGGCTCTTCAATCAGGCAGATTTTTCGCACGCCGGCGGAACTGATGGCGTTTACCACCGCGCGCTTTTCCACCTCGGTGATCAAGCAGGGGACGCTGACCACCACACGCGGCATAAAGACCTTGCTGCCGCTGATCTGTTTCATATAATGGCTGATAAGATACTGCGCCAAATCAAAATCGGAAATCACGCCGTTGCAGAGTGGCTGCACCACATCGATGCGGTCTGAAGTCCGCCCGACCATCGCATACGCCTCACTGCCGATGGCGACAACTTCCTCCGTCTCCACATTGTACGCCACCACGGCTGGTTCTTTTAAAATAACGCCCTTCCCGTCCAAGTAAATTTTTACCGTGGACGTGCCCAAATCAATCGCAATATCGGTTCCGAGCATGCACAATCACTTCCATTCAAAATCCATTTTGCGGCAATTTCAAAGTGCGGCGCACTGCGTGACGCTTTGAAATTGCCACAAAAGAAAGTATTTTCCCAATTTGAGAATACATTTCATTATATTACATCCACGGAAGCTTTTCAACCGCTGTTCTGTGTTTCATCCCAGTGAACTGTAGAGCTACAATACATGTTGGACAGAAGAGCAAGTAAAAGCAAATAAAAAAGTAGAAGGACAGAGCCTTCATAGG
>NZ_JADMOD010000030.1:0-6129 GCF_015558525.1 Anaeromassilibacillus sp. D41t1_190614_C2
TCCGTGTTGTTGCTCGCCACGCGCAGGCGGAATTGGTAGGTGCCTGCGTCTTCCACATAGATGTTGTGGTAGAGCATGTAGTCGCCTGCATCGGTGCTGCCCACGTTCTGGCCGCCCCCGATGTCGCTGCAGGATTCAACCTTGACGCCGGCCTTGCTTCCCATGGCCGGGTCGCCGCCCTGTTCGTCGTAGTCTTCCGCCTCGATGCGGGTGACGGTATCTCGGCTTACAATCGCCTTAGCCACGTCGCTGACGTCTGTCAGCTCCACGGAAAGCGTCACCGCTTTGGCGGGCATGACAAAGCTATACGTCTTATCCCGGGCAACTTCCACCACTTGCAGTGCAGTGCCGTCCGCATCCACCGCCTTGACCGCCTGCACGGTCTTTCCTGCCGGCAGGCCGGAGACGGAAACCGTCACGGTCTCGCCCAAAGCCGCCTCTGCCGGCGCGCTCAGGGTTGCTTCCTGCCCGTCCGCCACCTGGATCGCATAGGTTTCGCTCGGAGCTACCTGGCCGATCTTCCAGAGCTCCACGTTGTCGATCTGCATGGAGGTGTTTCCGGACGATTTGCAATAAAATGCGATATCAACTTTTCCATCCGTAACTTCTATTTCTGTGGAAAACTTCTGATAGATGCTATTAAACGGGATGTTGACCATTGTCTCTTGCGTGCCATTATAACCCGACAGCTCCATGCGGCTGGTATCTGCCGCCGTATTCGACATTTTTACCGTCGCATTCACGCGGTAAACGCCATCCGGCAGGCCGGTGACCGTCTGGCTGAGGCGGCCCTCATAGGCGCTTCCATTGTAGAAATAGAATTTATAGCTGCCGCCAAATGCATCGTTTTCATCTACGCCATGGCCGGCTGTCCCCGAAAGGTTTTCTACCGTCCAGTTGTCCAGGATTCCGTTTTCGAACCCGCCATTCGGAACAGGCAACTGTACCATTACCATGGGTTCCCGGCTCACTTCGATACGGTCAATATTGATGTTTGCCGTATCGCCTTCGTTTACAAGAACCGTCAGCGTATTTTCTCCTTCCTGGAGATGGACGGTCACTGGAATTTCATCCCAGAGGCTGAAATCCTTCATATTCGGGAAAAATACCTGCTGGGCATCCGCACTGTCATTTGCATAGACGCTCATCGTCTGCGTATTGCCAGAGCCATTTGCATACCGCAAATACACGGTATAGTCGCCCTCTTCCGGGACGGTAATACCGGAGAAACGCACCCCATCGCCCACGTCGTGGAGCCACGCCACGTATCCGGAGCCTTTATAACCGCCGAAGACGTTTTCACTCTGTGCATTCCCCATGATCTCTGCGTCTTCTGCCTCAAATTCAAACGAAGGAATCGTCGTCCCACGCAGGGTGATGGTGGAAGCCTTCGCCGTATCCGGCACCTTCACATAACAGATTTCACTAGCCACATCGGCATAATAGCCGGTTTCCGCTGCCTGGAGGGCTTCCAGGGAATCGTACGCTGTGAGTTCCTGCCCATCCTGCTGGACGGATATGTCTTCATATGCCGCCTTATGGAACTGCATCAGATAGCTGCGCGGCGCAATATCCGTATAACGACCAGTGCGCTCGCCAATTTGGAATGTGATCGCCGTATTTTCTTCGCCAGCAGCAACATTGCAAGTATACGGAGTGGTGGCATACACGCCTTCCTTATAGGCATCCGTTTCGCCGTCATCCTCATAGAGGACAAAATCAAAGCTTCCGTCCTCCAGCGTCGGGAACACGTCCAATGTCAAAACATCGATCGGTTTTTCGCCGACATATTCCATTTCTGGCTGCATCGGTATGATGGAACCCGCTTTGACAAAGACGGGAAGCAACGTAACCGGCGCGGAATATTGCAACGTACCACCGCCGCCATAAACCGTTTTTCCGTCGTCATAGTCGTACCAATCCCCCTCGGGCAGGTAAACCTCCTTGATGGAAGAATCCTCTACCACCGGGGCTACCAGGAAGCTGGGACCATTCATAAACTGCGTATCCATGCCATAGGTATTCGGGTCGTCCTGGAATTCCATGACCATAGGTCTTACAAGAGGGACACCTGTCCCGCCTTCTCCAAGGCCCTTTTCGATGCCGATGCCGATGATATTATCCGCAGTCAGCGAATACGTATACGGGATCAAGCGGTAGCGCAAGTTAATATATCTACGCGCTACATCTTCGCCGCCATTTTCCCAAGGCTCTTTTGCTGGAAGTCCAATGGCATAATGGAACCGGTGAATCGGGGTAAACGTGGCCAACTGAATCCAGCGTTTGAACTGGTCGCTAGAAGGCGTGCCATTGAAGCCGCCGATGTCGAATCCCCAGTAATTGAAGCCGGACAGGGAGAGGCTGGTACCCAACCGGATCTGCTGATGCATATCGTTCCACCCACAGCCGATGTCGCCCGTCCACGGGGAAACATAGCGGTGGCTGCCTGTGAAACCAGAGCGGGTCAGCAGGAATGGGCGCTTCCCATCCTCGGTCACCTTATTATAAATGGTTTCGTTGTGCTGGATGGCATAGGCATTGTGGAGCTCTTCAATGTCGCCCCACGCCTTTCCTTCTTCATTCCAGCCCACCCAATCCGGACGCATACGCGCCGGTTCGTTCATGTCGAGCCAGAAGCCTTCCACGCCCTGATCCAGGATCATGTTATGCTGCTCGCCCCACCATTCTTGGGCCTCTGGATTGAAGAAGTCTGTCAGGCCGGAAGCAGCGCCCCAAGGCCAGATAATATCCTTCTGATCCCCGGTCCTGCTGTGCATAAAGTAGCCGTTCTCCACACCATATGGGTAATCCTCCGGCTGTGCATTTGTGACATTCGGGTCGTCTATCACACCCATACGTACATTGAGGCCGTGGAGTTTTGCAATCATCCCCTCTGGGTCGGGGAAATTAGTGGTATTCCATTGCGTCGGGCTACACTTATATTGATACCACTCAATATCCGCCATCATCATATCCAGCGGGATTTCCTTGTCTCGGTATGTCTGTGCCACACGCTCGATATCCTCTTGGGTGTAACCATAATGGCACTGGATGTTTCCATAACCCCATTCGGGCGCGAAGTATGTTTTCCCGATGATATCCGTGAAGGTCTTTGCAATCTGCTTCATGGACGGGCCATACATGAAATAATACAACAACTCTCCGCCCGGGGCAGGATTCAGGGCCCCGAAAGAATAAGACTCTGGGTCGGTTTTCCCAAAATCGAACACCGTGCGGCTCGTGTTGTCAAAATAGATCGAGTACCCTTTGGAGCTAATAAAATGTGGGTCGGACATATACCAACGGCCTTCCCCAGTCTCTTGGACATAGGAATCGCCCTCGTGCCCGGGGCCGTCGTTGCTCCACATGATTAACCGCTGGCCGGTCTTTTCAAACGCTTCGGTCTTTTCGCCCAAGCCCCAAAAACGCTCATCGGCCTGCTTTTTGTTTTGCACCAGGACTTCGTTATCCGTGCTCCAGCCCATGCTCTGTTCATCGCCTTCACAGAGCAGTTGGCCGTTTTTATCCCAGTAAGTCAGACGGAACGGGCTCTTATCGACCTGCACATCCATTGTCCCAGTGGAAATCATGTAATAGTCGCCGCGGTCCTCCGCTGTGAGGGTTTCCGGGTTCACTGCCTCATTTTGAACCGCAAAAGAATCATATTTACGGTCAAAACGTTTGCTGGGTTCGCACCAAACTTTCAGTGCGCTGGGGGAAACCGATTTAATGCTAACCGCTGCATTGTCACATTCGAAAATCAGCTCATTGTTGCTGGCGTTCTCCACCGAAAGGACATTGCCAATATAGGTCCATTTGGTCTTCTTGAGCGTGATATAGTCGATATTCATTCCACCGCTATCATCGCTGTTTTTGACCAAGTCAATGACATTTGTCCCTTCCTGCAACTCGATGGTAACCGGGCGGTCTTCCCACTCTTCCCAGCTGCCAAGGTCGCTGAAACGAACCTTCTGGGTTTTGCCATTGACGGAGCATGTCAGTTTTTGCGCATAACCATCATTCTTACCGTTTGCATATCGTACCACCATGGTATAAGTGCCGGCTTCCGGGGTTTCTACGGTGAAGCGAACGCCCGAACCGACAGCTTCAAACCCTGCCGCAAAACCTTCTCCGGAATACCCTTGGTGATCAGACATGACTTTGTTGTCATTCAAGGACTCTGCATCTTCGGCTTCATACATATCTGCCAAACTGATGCAATCCAGCTTGATATCACTGCCTGTGTCCCCTTCCTCGAGCGAAAAGGCAATGGTATTTTCTCCAGCCTGAAGCGGCACGTTTTCCGTTTGCGCGCCCCATGTGTCCCAATTGATCATCTTTGACAATGTGAACGTCCGGACTTTTTCATCATTCGCATACAGGCTCATGGTCTTATTTTCGCCAGAGCCGTTGGAATAACGCAGGCGGACCGCATAATCGCCTGCATCCGGAACCGTCACGGTGAATACAACCTTGGAGCCAGTCTTCATGCCGTCTACAAAGCCATCTCCAGAAAAATCATCCAGATTTTGCGCTACGGTTGCTCCCGTAAGGGCTGCTTCTTCCGCCTCGTAAACCTCCTGGTCAATTGGTGCTGCATGGACCATTTTGGACGTGCCCGCCCCTACAGACAGCGCTTGTGCATTCCCTGCAAACAAATACGACGGGGAAAGCAACATCGAAACTGCCAGTAATGCGGACAACCATTTCTTTTTCATCTTTCTCCTCCTTCTCTCTTGAACTGCCTCTGCTATAAAACATTCCGGTTTCTTTTGGTATAGATCCTCCTCCTTTCTGACAATTCACTTTGCAATGAATTTATTTTTTAGATTTACCTTGTGTCAAAAATATAAATAAAATATATCTCATTGTCAATAGAATTAATTGCAAATTTTCTGTATTTTTTTGTCATTTACAGGAAGAGCTCTGCTATATTAATATTAATTGCGTTTAATAAGTAAATGTAATTGTTTTACTGTTCATTAAAGCAACTGCATCTCATAATTTGTGCGCCATATTGCTATACCATACAAAAGGTACTTATTCCAGGATATCTTCTAAAACAAGCACCTTTTCGCGGGTACGCAGTGCCTCTCGCGCCTACGGCGGACGCACGGCGTCTTTCCGCGCCTACGGCGGACGCACGGCGTCTTTCCGCGCCTACGGCGGACGCACAGCGTCTTTTCGCGCCTACGGCGGACGCACGGCGTCTTTCCGCGCCTACGGCGTTCCCTACGAAAACGGGCAGCAAGGAATTTGCTTTCCGCTCCACATTGGAAGCCCTACAGAAGCACACCGCAAAAAACTTGTCTTTCTTTTCACAGGGAAAATCCCTATAGAAGCAAGACGAACGTTTCATAAAGATAAACCGCACCCCATCAGGCCATGAAATATAAAAAGCTAAAACATAGAAGGACCTAATCCTGGGAATCCCCAGGATCAGGTCCTTTGTTTATCGGGAAGAAACCTTCCCTTTCATTTTCCTATTTGCTCTTACGCAATCGTAACTGTGCAATGCTTGACCGCGTTCTGGCCCGGCAGGGTGGTGTAAACGCCCGTGCTCTGGCCCGGCGTGCCGGTGGCATAGACTCTGTAATAGTAGTCGTTGCCGATCTTCGCCACAAACTGCGTCTTGAGCACTTCGCCGTTACCGGCCGTGAAGCCCGGCACCATGTTGTTGCCGTTGACCACGGTCATCTTGAAGCAGTATGCCTGGCCATGCTTCAGCGTGAAGTTGACCGTCGTGTCGGAAACCACATATGCCTGCTGGCTGGCCACGCCCTGCGCTGCGGATACCACGCCCGCTGCGCCGTATGCGTTGCCAACGTTGGCAGACGTGCTGCCTTTGCCGCTGTTTCCGCTGTTACCCGAGCTCGGCTTCTCCGCCTTGACCAGGCTGTTCGCGGCCTCTTCCAGGTTGGTATATGCCTTTGCAATCGCCTGGCCGTCTGCATTCGCATCCGCGGCAACCGTCTTTGCAACACTCAGAGCCGCCTTAAAGGCCGCCACGCTGCGGTCGGTGTAGCCGTCCAGATCCTTCTGCTCCATCTCGGCGATCAGCTTGTTCAGTTCATCCTTGTTCGGGATCTTCCGCAGGGCTGCCATCGCTCTCGTCAGGGCCTCGGCCTT
>NZ_JADMOD010000031.1:0-6125 GCF_015558525.1 Anaeromassilibacillus sp. D41t1_190614_C2
CTCGCGAATGCGAATGCAGACCAGGCCGACGTGGATGCAAAGGCCGAGGCCCTGACGAGAGCGATGGCAGCCCTGCGCAAGATCCCGAGCAGAGATGAGCTGAACAAGCTGATCGCCGAGATGGAGCAGAAGGATCTGGACGGCTACACCGACCGCAGCGTGGCAGCCTTTAAGGCGGCATTGAGCATTGCGAAGACGGTTGCCGCGGATGCGAATGCAGACGAGCAGGCGGTCGCAAAGGCATATACCAACCTGGAAGCTGCCGCGAATAACCTGGTCAAGGCGGAGAAGCCGGGCATGGGCAACAGCGGCAAGGGCAGCACGTCTGCCAATGTTGGCAACGCATACGGCGCAGCGGGCGTTGTATCCGCAGCCCAGGGCGTGGCCAGCCAGAAGGCGTATGTGGTTTCCGACACGACGGTCAACTTCACGCTGAAGCATGGCCAGGCATACTGCTTCAAGATGACGGTTGTCAACGGCAACAACATGGTGCCGAGCTTCACGGTTGGCAACGGCGATGTGCTGAAGACGCAGTTTGTAGCAAGAATCGGCAATGACTACTATTACAGAGTCTATGCCACCGGCACGCCGGGCCAGAGCACGGGCGTTTATACGACCCTGCCGGGCCAGAACGCGGTCAAGCATTGTGCGGTGACCATTGGCTAAGTGCTTTCGTAGACAAATGTTGTGCGTCTGATTGGCAGATCGGAAACAACAAAATAAAAGGGAAGGCTTCTTCCCGAGAACAGCAAGGCCCCAACCCCGGGAGTTCCCAGGGTTGGGGCCCTTTCTATAATTCTCTGCTTTTTTCACATCTAAATGTAGAACAATGAGTTCGCCTGCCTTTAGGAAGTTTTTCGCTTGCTCCTGTCCGGGGTTTTCCGACGCAGGGGCTTTTTATATTTTTCAATTTCTTTAAAATTGTTAATTTATTTCTTAAAAATTGTCATATAGTGAAAAAATTATATTATAATCATCCATATAATAGAACGTCTGCCAATGAAAATACTTCATAAAGAGGGAGGGGTGCTTTGGTTCCAAATGAAATTTAGCGGATAGGAAGATGCATATGTGTAGAAAGAGAGGAGAGAAATGGAAAAAAGGAATCGTATATTGGCGCTGCTCTTATCAGCAACCATGCTTTTGGGAATGGCCCCTGTCAGCACAGCGTGGGGTGCGGCCGAAGAGCCGGAGATTGTAGCGGGCGGCTATGAGATTGACATGGACGACTTGCCAAAGGTGTATTTTTCGGAGCATCCGGAATGGCAGGCTCTCTATGAAGAAGCATGGCACACCCATAAAAACAACATCAAGAAAGCTTCCACCAGCATCAACCCCAACGACGTCTATTTTGTGGACGAAGCGTTCAATGAGGAGATCTATGCCTGGGATACCATGTTTATGATGATGTTTGATAAATATGGATATAACCAGTTCCCCACATTGAACTCCCTGGATAATTTTTACTATAGCCAGTACGAAAGTGAAATGTATGAAGTGGCGGAAGTCGTAGGCGCGTTCTGGGCCGGCTCCATCAACAACAGCTACTACGACAACACACGCAAACATCACAACAATGGCGTGGGGCAAAAGCCGGAAAACGATACAACAGGCCTGTCGGATACGGAGATGAAAGAACAGGCCTTTGTGGACCAGCTCAACGAAAACCGGCAGGGCAATACAGCCTATGTCGAGTGGAAACCGGATGAAGGCCAGGAGAACAACGGCTATCCCGTTTTCGCTGCGGAGCCGTATTCTGAACCAGAGGCCCTATCCTTTGCAGGCGACGGCAGCGAAGAAAACCCCTACCGCATCACTAGCGTGGCAGACTTGGAAGAGCTCGCGCGCCGTGTCAACAGCGGGGAAGAAGACACGGAAGGGAAGTTCTATCTTCTGACGAACGACCTGGTTTTGACCGGGGAAAACAACCACACGCCGGTTGGCAGCGAAGAGAATAAGTTCCGCGGGACCTTCGACGGCGGCTTCCATACCGTCACCGGTATGCGCATCGATACCGATGAGATGACACAGGGCCTGTTCGGATTTGTCGAGGGCGGCACGGTGAAAAATGTCGGCGTTGTGGATGCGGAAATCTACTGCGAGCAGAACAGCGGCGTTATTGCAGGACAGGCAAAAGTCAATGCGTCGATCCTGAACTGCTTTGTGCGGGATTCCAAGCTCAAGTGCGTCGATTTCCTCACGAATGGCATGGCCAATAAGAATAACAATGTCGCCGGCGGCGTGGTCGGTATGCTGGAAAGCGGCAGCGTGGTCGGCAACTGCTACAGCGTCAACTGTTCGGTAGAGGGACGCAATTATGTGGGCGGTCTCGTGGGCCTTGTGCGCGAAGGTTCCCCGGTGGTCGATAACTGCTACAGCAGCTCCGATGTGCTTTTTAACGGCGACGGGTATATTTTCCGCAAGCGCTATGAAAACAACGGCACGACCTACTACGACTATGCGGATGTCACCGGTTTGAACCCGCCGCTATGGGCTTGGGCAGAGTGGGAGCAGTATAAGGTCCATGGGGATAAGTCCCGTTTTACCACCGTTATCCAAGGGCCTGGGCAGCAGCCGAAGACCATTTTTGAGCGTCTGGTTGCCCATTATGAATTTATTGACCGGGAAAAGAAGATGGCCAGCGGCCTCTATGGAAAGACCAGCGGCGACGCCAACGGGTTTGACGACACCCCCAACCAGGATTGGCCGTGGGTGACGGCTACCGCCGGCAAGGGCGAGCAGACCTATAACGACCTGAGCATTCAAGAGGCGCAGTTTGCATATTACCTCGCCTTGATTGCCGAGGAAATCGGCGAGACCGAGCAGGCAGAGCATTTCCGGCAGGAGTTTGAGCGCCTTTCCGGGTTGATCAATGAAAAGCTCTGGTCGGACGAGCTGGGGTTCTATTTCAACCTTGCCCCCGACGGCGTGACGCAGACCAATGTTGCAACACCGACGGGCCTGTGGGCGCTTGCCGCACATGTTGCAACACCGGAGCGCGCCGAGAGCTTGGTGGAAGATTATGCGTTGAATTCGGAAAGGATGTTCCGTCCGAACGGCCTGTCGACCGCCAGCTACGACGACCCGGCCTTCCGCCCGAAGGGAAAATACTGGAATGGCAGCGTCTGGGCACCCGCCTCTTATCAGTATATCAAGGGCTTGAGCGAGTATGGCTACAGTGATGTGGCCTTTGAGGAATCGATCCGCCATGTGAATAACCTGTGCCGGGTATACGAAAAAGGCTATAACGGCCAGCATACGTTCTGGGAATGCTATTCCCCGGATTACACACGGCCCGCCACCACGAAACAGGATGACGGCAACAGCCGCCCGAACTTTGTCGGATGGACCGGCTGCCTGGCGATCGGAATTGTGATTGAGGATATCCTAGGCGTAACGCTTGACGGCCCTCACGATACCATCAATTGGGACATCCACCTCACCGAGGCCAACGGGATTGAAAACCTTTGGATGCGCGACAACGATCTGAATGTGAACCGCGTATCGCTGCATGCTGCGGAGCGCACGAACGCTTCTTCGGCTGTTGAAATTACCGTGGAAGCGGAACGCCCCCTGACGCTCAATGTCCGCAACGGCGGCGAGTTCCATGCATTGGAAGTACCGGCTGGGCAGAGCAGCTTTGTCATCCCCGGCACGGGCGATGCGGACGAAGAGCCGTATATGATGATGGCGGATGCGGAGCAGCTGACCGGCGTGGAAGAGGCGCTCACGAAAGAGGCGCTGGATCAAAACGCGCTGGATTACGTCGTATTCTCCGCGGAAGAAGACGCCAGCATCACCGACGGCATTCAAAACCGCGTCAGCAAAAATGGCCTTCTTTACAACATCAATTCGATCGGCTATCGCTCCAACCTGACGGTTCAGGACGACGCCTTTATGCAGTCCCTCGGCTTTGACGGCGCGCAGGCGCTTGTGAAAGAGAGCAATGCCGATGGGGAAGAGGGCTTCATGATGATGGCCCCGGCGGACAACGGCTTGCGGACGATGAAGGTTTTGGTTGGCGTGAAGAACGCCACAGCGACATTGACCGCATGGATTTCCGACGCATCACAGCCGTCTGTCAGCCAGCAGATCGCCGCGGGAGATGCGGAAAAGACCTATCTGTTGGAAATCCCCTATCGCGCAGCGGGCGACGGCAGAAACCTCTATGTGGAATACCGCATCAATACGAACAGCTCCGACGCGCAGATCTCCCTCAAGGGGATTGTGTTGGAGGAAGGCGGGCGCATGATCCCGAAGCCTCCGGCCTCCATTCAGGTGGAAGGCGGCGACGGTTCGTTGACGGTGGATGTTCCCGATGAAGCGTATGAGCAGTATGTGATTTATCTCGGGACCAGCGAAGGCGATTGGTCTCAGAGCTATGTTGTGGACGCGCTTCCCTACACCGTGGACGGCCTCGAAAACTACCAGCGGTATTATGTCGCGGTCAGCACCATCCAAAATGGCGAGGAGAGCAACAAGAGCCAGGTGTCCAGCGTCGTGCCGGAGCCGGCGGGCACCACGGACGAGGACCGCGCAAGGGCGGATGTTCAGGCCGCATTGCCGGAGCTCCTCAATGGCAATCCGGATTTCGAGCATATCAGCGGCGCCCTGAATTTCCAAGTGACGGGCCCGATCTACGGCAGCGCGCTGACCGTTACATCCAGTACAGCGGACGGGCGTCTGGGAATCATGGCGGATGGGTCGGTCAATCGTCCGGTGTATCCGATGGAGGACCGGGAGGCCACCCTGACCATACAGGCCGTGTACAACGATGCCCAGGTACAGGTGGATCAGCCCGCGACCGTCCTTGCGTCAAATCCGGAGACAGACGCCTATGTGAGCGGTTCTTCCTACCCGATCCGTGCAACATTGAATCTGACAGAAGAGGGAACCAAGGATTGGGTTCAGTTCTGCAGCAAGGAAGACACCGAATATGCAAGGAAAAATATCGCCGAGCCGTTTATCACCAACTTTGTCCATCTGGACGACGGCTATACGGAAGTCACAGGGGACGCGCCCTTTATATACGTCTATGAGGAATCGGACGTAGCAGAGGGCTTGAAGCCGCAGAATGTC
This sequence comes from Anaeromassilibacillus sp. D41t1_190614_C2, assembly GCF_015558525.1. Taxonomy (NCBI): domain Bacteria; kingdom Bacillati; phylum Bacillota; class Clostridia; order Eubacteriales; family Acutalibacteraceae; genus Anaeromassilibacillus; species Anaeromassilibacillus sp. D41t1_190614_C2. Next base: position 5,080 of record NZ_JADMOD010000031.1, read on the forward strand.
GGCGCAATTGTCTCCAAGTTTATTGGCAATGGATTTACATTTGATCTGCCGTATAGCGAAAACATGCAGAAGGTAAAGGTCTATGCAGGATGCTATAAGGCAAAGGGCATTGTGGAACTGCTGATTAACGGCCAAGTGATGTTCCGCGACAATGTTACGGTGAACCAGAATACCTTGGATATCAACAGCTTCCGTGCATTTGACATCAATTTCAAAGCGGCAAGCCCGGATGACAAGATTACTATCCGCTTTACGACCGAGGAATCCTATACGACGAGCGGCAACGGCGGAAGCATTATTTTGGCCGCGGCCACGCTCCAGGATATCGATGAATCCATCTGGCAGAACGTACAAGCAGAAGGCGAGACGCAGATCGAAGCAGAGGACTATACGCAGAAGAGTACAGCGGCAAACGTAGAGGACTGCGGAGAAGGCGGCCAAAATGTCGGCTCCCTCAATGCTGGGGAATGGCTGCTCTATCAGATCCAGGTGGAACAGTCCGCTCCTTACCAGTTGAGCTTCCGTATGGCGGCGATGAACGAAGTGGACCCGCAGATGGAGATTCTGGTGGATGATGAACCGGTCGCGCTGTTCAGCCAGCCTGTACAGACCGGCGCATGGCAAACTTGGGACACCTTCGTGATGGAAGAACCGGTTTTCCTGGAAGAGGGAGCGCATACATTGGAGTTCCGCTACCAGAATTCCGGGACAAATTTGAATTGGTTTACCCTCAATCCGCTTGCGGTGGAAGATCGCCTTCTGACGGTACAGTGGGGTGGCAACGCATCGATGAGCGTCGAGGGCAATGCAGAAGAGATCATTTCTTCCGATGCGATCTACGGCGCAAAGGTACAGCCGGGCGAAGAGCTGGTCTTCACCTTCACCCCGACCAAGGGCGCGTTCTCCGGAGCGCAGCTCAACGGCGAGGACATCGAGTTTGCAGCGGACGGCTGCACGTATACCTTCACGATGCCGAACGAGGGCACGACCCTGCGCTTCACGTTCACAAGCGTGGATAAGAGCATCCTGGGAGCTGTCCTGGAGCA
>NZ_JADMOD010000032.1:0-5213 GCF_015558525.1 Anaeromassilibacillus sp. D41t1_190614_C2
TATGCCGAGGAGAACCCGCTGAAGGCGGACGTGGACGAGGCATATGACAACCTGCAAGCAGCGATTGAAAAGTTGGACTTCCGTGCGGATATGAGCGAGCTGCAAAGCTTGGTGGACGAAGCGAACACCTTCGACCCGGACGACTATATCCAGGATGAAGCGTTCGATACCTTTACCACGGTATTGGCAGAGGCAGAGGAACTGCTTCTGAACGCAGACGCAGCGCAGGCCGACGTGGATGCGAAGGCCGAGGCCCTGACGAGAGCGATGGCAGCCCTGCGCAAGATCCCGAGCAAGGATGAGCTGAACAAGCTGATCGCTGAGATGGAGCAGAAGGATCTGGACGGCTACACCGACCGCAGCGTGGCAGCCTTTAAGGCAGCGCTGAGCGTTGCGAAGACGGTTGCCGCGGATGCGAATGCAGACGGCCAGGCGATTGCAAAGGCATATACCAACCTGGAAGAGGCCGCGAATAACCTGGTCAAGGCGGAGAAGCCGGGCATGGGCAACAGCGGCAAGGGCAGCACGTCTGCCAATGTTGGCAACGCATACGGCGCAGCGGGCGTTGTATCCGCAGCCCAGGGCGTGGCCAGCCAGAAGGCGTATGTGGTTTCCGACACGACGGTGAACTTCACCTTGAAGAGAGGCAGCGCATACTGCTTCAAGATGACCGTGGTCAACGGCAACGCCATGACGCCGGGCTTCACGGCCGGCAATGGCGAAGTGCTGAAGACGCAGTTCGTGGCGAAGATCGGCAACGACTACTACTACAGAGTCTATGCAACCGGCACGCCGGGCCAGAGCACGGGCGTTTATACGACCCTGCCGGGCAATGTCCCAGTTAAACATTGTGCAGTGACGATTGGCTAAATGCTTTCTTAGGGAACGCCGTAGGCGCGAAAAGACGCCGTGCGTCCAGTGAAGCATTGTGCCGTGACGATTGCGTAAGAGCTTTCGTAGGGAACGCCGTAGGCGCGAGAGGCACAGTGTGCCCGCGAAAGACGCTGCGCGTCCATTGCACGGTAACGATTGCATAATCGTAGACCGGGCATCTAAATAAAAAGGGAAGATTTTCCCGATAAACAACAAGGCTCCTGTCCGGGAATCTTTCCCGCGACAGGGCCTTCTGTGTTTTCCATCCATATTCGAATGGACTCAATTGAAGAGCATAGAGCTGTATTGTAGGAGATATTTTCTATTTCTATAATAAGTTTTATATGAGAAACGTTCCTTTTTCTAATTCATACATAAATGTTAAAAAATTGTATAATTCTACTTGTTTTTTATAAATACAAGCTGTTTTTTTATGATTATGATTGGGGTAAGAGAGAAAATCAAAGGGGAGGAGGCATCTAATCGTTTGTAACCAGAAGATTTTAAGGAACATGTGAAAAGGAGGATTTTATGAAAAAGAAACTGGCAGCGTGCCTGTTAAGTGCAACCATCCTGTTTTCCAGCGTGTCTACGGCATTTGCTGCCGTGCCGGCAAACGCAGAGCCGCAGGAACCCGCCAAATCGGTGGATTTCACCCACGTAAAAATTACGGATGATTTTTGGACAGCCCGCCAAAAGCAGTTCATCTGCAAGGTTATCCCCACCGGGATAGCTAATGTAGAAAAGGCGACGGGTGGCATCCCCAATATCATCAATGCCGCCAAGATGCACCGCGGGGAAGAATACGATGCGTTCCAAGGCGCGTTTTATGTGGATTCGGACGTCCATAAGGTGTTGGAATCCATGTGCTATGCCCTGCAAATCGACCCCATGGGGGACCAGGAGATCATCGACGGGCAGCAGTATATCCGCGACAAGCTGGAAGAATGGATCCCCTATTACGTGGACGCACAGGAGGAAAACGGATATTTTGATACGTATTTCATCCTGGGAGCCAATGGAAATACGCCCAAGTGGTGGGACTTCAATCTTCATGAGCTCTATTGCGCAGGCCATTTCTATGAAGCGGCCGTAGCACATTACCGCGCGACAAATGGGCAGGACACCCGCCTGTTTGATATGGCTATCAAGAACGCGGATTATGTGTGTTCCCTGTTTGGCGAGGGAAAATGGAAGCAGGTGCCGGGGCATCAGGAAATTGAGCTTGCCCTCGTAAAACTGGCAAACCTCTGCAACGAGATCGGCGGCGAATACGCCGAAAAAGCGCAGAATTATATCACATTGGCGGAATTCTTCCTGGATACCCGCGGGGACTACGAAGGACGGCATGGCACCAACCACAACAACCAGTATGACCAAGACCATTTGCCCGTAGCGGAGCAGAGGGAAGCGGTCGGCCATGCGGTGCGCGCTGGCTATATGTATACCGCCATGGCGGACATCAACCTCTTGGAGCAGGACGGCCGGTACGACGAGGCGCTGCTTGCCCTGTGGGATGACATTGAAAACAAAAAGACCTATGTCACCGGTGGAATTGGCTCCAATCCGTCCAACGAAGGATATGGAAATGCATACGACCTTCCCAACGACACCGCCTATTGCGAAACCTGCGCCAACATTGCAAACGTGATGTTCAACCAGCGCATGAACCTGCTCTTCGGGGACAGCAAATATGCGGATATTGTGGAGCGCGGCCTGTACAACAGCATCATCAGCTGTGTAAACTTTGAGGGCGACACCTTCTTCTATGGCAACCCCATGAGCAGCAACGGCAATAAGCACCGTTCAGAGTGGTTCGGCACGGCATGCTGCCCGCCGAACTTGATGCGTACGGTGGAGTCTTTGGGCGGCTATATCTATACCCAACAGGGCGATGTGATTACCCAAAACCTCTATATCGGCAACAATGCATCCATCGATCTCGGTGAAGATACGATTGGCCTGCATACAGAGACCGATATGCCCTGGGAGGGGACAACCTCTATTACCGTGGAAGTCGATCATCCGACGGAATTCACCTATCGCCTGCGGATTCCCTCCTGGGCGACCGACGGGAATACCCTTTCCATCAACGGGGAATCCATTTCCGCAGAGCCTGACGGGCAGGGCTATGTCGTCTTGGACCGCGTCTGGAACGACGGCGATACGATTGATTTGAACTTTACGATGGAGACAAAGCGCGTCTACTCCGATCCGCGGGTGGAAGCAAACCAGGGGAAAGTCGCGGTCAAACGCGGCCCCATTGTCTATGCGGCGGAAGCTGTAGACAACGAGTATGCCATCAACCAGTACTATCTGCCGAAGGACGCCACCTTCACCACCAAGTGGGTAGATAACCTGGAAGATGAAAAATTTGACCGCCCCATTGAGTACCCGCCCTATGTGGAGGCGAATTTGAGCGAAGATTTCGAAGACGCCGAAGCCGCCTCTGCGCGCTGGACAAAAGTGGGCGATGAAGAGAACATCGAGATCGCCGATGGAAAGGTTCACATAGCCAAGGGACTCAACAATAAGCTGGTTGCAGGCGACGAAGCATGGAGCGACTTCGCTTTGGAAGCGGAAATCACGCTGGGGCAGGATGGCGTAGATTCCGGCAATGCAGGCGTATTGATTCGTTCTACACAGGAAGGCTCCGGCGCCGATAATTACCATGGTTACTACTTTGGCATCGGGTTGGAAGGCGCAGAGTACGGCAAAGCCAACGGCAGCTGGACACGGTTTGGGAAAAAGACCTATGATATTGAACTCGGTAAGACCTATACCCTGAAGGTGCTTGCTTACCAAAATACGTTCCTGTTCTTTGTCGATGGCGAGCAGGTCGGCTCCTTTAAGGACTTGGAGCACCAGGCAGGCAGAATTGGCTTGCGCAGCTATAACCGGGAGGCCGAGGCCGACAACATAACCGTACGGCCCTTGACGGAAGAGGAAATTGCCTTGACACAGGCGCCGAGCGAAGACCCGTACCATGTGAAACCGGCCATGCAGGTTGTGGCAAACGCCAAGGTGCAGATCGGCGACGAAGATATAGATGCGCCTCTGGTGATGACGCCCTATTATGCGTGGGACAACCGTGAAAGCGGCGCTATGGCAATCTATTTGCGTGAAGATCGTATCGTTTTCCCATTGGAAAGCTACGCGACGCCTTCCGCCTCCGGTGTCTCCCAATACGACACCATCGAGGGATTGAACGACGGCACAGACGCACGGTGGACCTCTTACCAGACCCCGCTCAATCCGTGGGTGCAGTATGACTTTGACGACCCGGTCAGCCTGTGGGGATGCGACGTCAAGTGGTATGACGACAACGGCGGCGTCCAGATCCCGGATGGATTGGAAATCGTCTATTGGAATGGCGAAGAATTTGTCCCGGTGACGCCGGCCCGCGAATACAATTATTTCACAAAGAATGCATACGATTCCTACGAATTTGATCCCATTGTCACCACGAAGATTCGCCTGAATATCAAGAACGATGTCAAGAATGTCGCCTCCGGTATCATGGAGTGGAAGCTTCAGGGAGAACGGGGCGAGGTTGACTTTACAAATGTTCCTCTCACAGAGGTCTATTACGGAGATAAACCGTATGCAACGGAATACAATGTGCTCAATGTAACCGACTTTACGCCGGTGACTGCGCAGAATTTCCGCATCCTGATGGATGGGCATAAGCCGGTCGGCATGAAGGAATTCCGCCTCCAGAAGACGGATGGAACCTACGCCGAACAGGATGCAGCGGTCAGCGCATCGTATACCTGTACCACTACCAGTCTGGATGCGGTCAACGACGGCGAAGGTTGGGAAACCTCCGCTGAGAATGGCAATCCAAAGGGCACCTGGTCGACCTACCCGAACGCTGGGGAGCACTGGGTACAGTACAGTTTTGATGCCCCCATCGAAGTTCAGCAGGCGGAAGTTTGCTGGTACCGTGCCTGGGACGACGGCGTGATCGTACCGGACACCTGGAAGATTCAGTATGAGAAGGACGGGGAATGGGTGGATGTGCCGCACAGCACATTTGCTCTGTCAGACTTTGACAACGACGTTATGGAATACACCGTGGGCGTATCGCCTGACAGTGGGATTCCGAACGTGGGCGCGAAGGCCGAAGCATCCTATGCACGGATCTCCATTGAACAGGCGGAAGCAATTCCCGGAACCGCTAAGATTACGGTCTGGGCATCGGGCGTTGCAGATAGCGAGCGCACCTATTTGATCCATTTTGTAGAAGAAACCATTCCCACTGAGCCGCAGCTGCTGACGGTACAGTGGAGCGGCAACGCATCGATGAGCGTCGAGGGCGAAGCGGAGGAAATCATCTC
>NZ_JADMOD010000033.1:0-4819 GCF_015558525.1 Anaeromassilibacillus sp. D41t1_190614_C2
ATCGCATCTGTGGAGATGATTTCCTCCGCTTCGCCCTCGACGCTCATCGATGCGTTGCCGCTCCACTGTACCGTCAGAAGCTGCGGTTCCTTCGGCAGTTCCGTCACATGTACGGATGCGCCTTCTGCGGTATACGGGACCTCTTCGCCGTTCCAATCGCTCAGCATCACATCTTTCAAGCCAAACGTGTAATCGCCTTCCGCCATATCCGGGGACGCGGTAAACTTCGCCGTGAACAGGCTGTCCAGATCCACCGGCAGGCCCTCGCCGATGTCATTCGCCAGGTACAGGAAATTCACCTGAAGTTCGCCTTCATGGATGCTGTATTCAAACGTATCTCCCAGCACTTCGTTCGGGATGACCTCTGTGCAGGTCAGGCCTTCCGGATACGTCATGACCATCTCCAGGGATGCTACCGGGCTCTCCAGCGTATCCAGACCGCCGATCGTGCCCTTCACTTCAAACTCGCTGCCCGCTGCTACCGTCTCCGGTGCTTCCAGGCCAAGCGCGACGCCGGTCTCCTCCGGGATCTCCTCATAGCTCAGGAACTTCGCGTCCGCCCAGTTTGCATGGTCGGCCGAGTTGTTGTCCACACGGTCCATCTGCAAACGGATCTTGCTTGCGCCGCGGATGTCGAGATCCACAAACTTTGCGGGCGTCCGATAGCCCATCACGCCGCTGTCGAACCGCGGGGTTGTCTCGTTGTCCACATAGACGCTGAAACGGACGGTCGAGCGGGTGTCGTTCTTCTGATAGCTGATGCCGACCCAGCTCTGGAAGCGGTCGTAATCCGTTCCGGTCAGGTCGTACTCAATATAGCCAACTTCGTTGGCCGGGGCATGGGCGCCCAGGCCCTTTTCAAAGCGCATCTCACTGACGCCGTCCGCCGCGGTGACCGACATCGGGTTGTTTTCATAGGAAACATCCCGATAAACGGTTCCACCGTGTACGACCGCATCGGAATAAGAAATGTCGCTCAAATAGTCCGCCAAGCTGGTCGTGCAGAAATGCACCGAATAGTTCAACTCGCCATTCTTGGTGGTCACGGTAATTTGGGTTGTTCCCGGCAGGGAGGTGGCCGGCGTGACCTCAGCTGTAACATCTCCGCCGCACGAAACGGTGACCTCTGGAATCTCCATCTGCCCTTCCGTGATCGGGACATAATAATCAAACCGGGTAGAATCATATTCCGGAAGTGAAACCCCGTCCACATAGATGTCTGCCAGCCCGGAAATTCCATACTTCACAAACTGCGCATCCGCCCAGTTTGCATGGTCGCCGGAGTTCGCGCCGTTCGTATCGGCTTCCAGAAGCAATTCTTTCACACCGGCAATGGGCACTTGGATCTTCTGGGCGGTGACGTTGGCTCCGTAACCAACCGGCTCTGTCTCATAGAGCAGGACGCCGTCGCCATAGACGCGGAAGATCACATTGCCCATCTTTTCGTCGAGCTTGGCCGCGCTGACGCCGACCGTCGCCTCAAAGACCTCAAAGCCCATTCCAGAGATATCGTAATAAATCCCGGACTGCGCATGGGTTCCCACGCCGTGTTCAAACGTTGTATCCTCTCCATTGATCCGGAGGACCATTGGCACGTTTCCATAGGACTTGTTTTTAGAAATAAAGTTTGCATGGGCATAGGAATTGGACTCCCAATCCAAGGTATCCAAATACGTGGAATCGATCACTTCCAAGCCGCTCAGTAATACAAGGCCCTCGATTGCGGTTTCCAGCTCTGCCGCCGCCTCGTCGATTTCCGCCTGGGAAACCTGCTGCGCATCCAAAAGGCGTTCTGCCTCATTCAAAGCAGCCTCCAAAATAGACCAGGTGCTGGGAGTATAATAGCCCTCGGTCAATACGCTGGCCTTCTGGATGGCTTCTGTCAATGCCTTCTTGGAACGGAGGCCGTCGATCGCCTGCTGCAACGCTTCAGCTGCTGCAACCAATTGCTCCGGCGTGGAAGCATCGTCCGCCAAGAGCGCATTTGCCGCTTCAACCGCTTCCTGCAAAGCGGCCCAGGTCTCCGCCGTATAGGAGGACTCGTCCAGGATCTCCGCCTGGCGCAACAGGCTTTGCACCCGTTCGCGGTTGACGTCGTACACTGGAAGGGTCTCCAACTCTTCCTGGGTGGCCTTTGTGAGTTTGACCGCGTAACCGAAGCCATATTTCAGGTCGCGTTCCAGCGTGGTTTCACTGGTGACAAGGTATTGTTCGTTTTCCAGGGTTTGCGCGCTCTTTGCAGCGCTGTTCCAGCCGGCGTACGCATCCGCGTCCGCGCCGTCCGCATAGATGTCCGCCACATAGGTGACGCCCTCGTCCAGGAAATCCAACGGCACCTGGAGCGTGCGTTCAATGGCGGAGAGGCTGCCGACATACCAGTCGCCCGCCTTGCTCTGGCGCGCGTACGTGGCGTACTCGTACATCTTGCCTTCCAGATAGAGGGATTTCGCCCATGTGGTGGGCATATCCTTCCAGAAGTCCATCTTATCCTTGTCCTGCTCCGGCACGCTGTTCGGGTTGGTGTACCAATACAGCACGTTCATACCGGTGCGGAACAGCAGGGGGGATGCCAGCGCATATGCTTTGGTTCCCTTGCCCGGCCAGCAATAGGTATGGTCGGCCGGCCCCTGGATGGTGCGGGTAAACAGGGTCGCAATGTCCTGCGCGATTTGCGGGTCGGAGTTTCTTCCGATACCTTCATCGCCCAAAATGCCCTCGGTGCAGAACAGGTTCGGGAACGTGCGCTGCAAGCCGGTGGGGACATATTCGTCGTGGACGGTCATAATCAGATGATGGCGGGCCGCCGCCTCGACGACCTCTTGCATGTAGCTCTCGAACTGCTGGGCGCGCACATGCACAAAGCCGGGTTTCACGCCCTTGACGCCCCATTTTTCAAAATAGGTGAAGAGCTCTTCTGCGCCGTAGCGGTTTCTGCCGCTGGAATCGGGCAGATAGACGCCGTTGACATACAGAATAATTCCTACATCACGGGCGTTCGCATAGTCGCAGATCGCCGGGATGTCCACGTCGGTCTGGAAGGTTCCGGGGGTACCCAGATCCTTATAAACGTCGAAGCCCTTGCCGCGCGTGTTGAACACGCCTTCGCCGGTGTTGTTGTAACCGCCCTCGGTGGCAAAATACTGCTCCAGAAGGATGCGGTCGCTCTCGTACTTATCCGGCTCCAAAGCGGCGGGGTCCAGGCGCGGGTCGCAGTTGACGTCGTATTCCGGGCCATACCAGCCGGTATCGAGCAGGACATATTTAATGCCGCGCTCCTGTGCCTGGTCAACGATGTCCTTGATCGCGGTGGTATTCATCCCGCTTGCTGCACGCAGGCAGGTGCCGGGGTCAACCCACTCCGAGAAATGGTAGGTCTCTTCGTCGGGGGCTTCGTTGAGGTTTTCCACAATAGTGCTGTTCGCCGGGAGCTCGATCTCGCTCTCGCCGATGACGAAGGTACGCCACGGGGTTGCCGTGGGGCTGCCGGCCGTCACGGTGATCTCCGGGCCTCTGGACGGGGAGCCGGATGGGCGGCTCGGCTTATACGAAACATAATTCGCCTTGAGCGCACGCTCCGCAGAAGCGTCCTTTTTCAGCGTCATCACGCCGTAGTTGTCCAGGTTTGCCTCGCAGATGGTCATCGCAGCCCCGCTGGGGTACTGGATGGTCATGGGGCGGTAGTAGGTTGCGCTGGAACTAAAGTTTTCAACCGCAACCTGCACCGGGACGGTCTGGTTCCCGCCGGAATGGACGTTTGCCTTGGCGCCCGCGGGGAACACAAACTGGGTGGTCTCGTCCGTAATCTCGTACGAGTCCCGTCCCTCCGGAACATCCGGCAGCAGATACCGGAACGCTACGCCGGTATCATAAGCGCGCAGTTCCACGGTGATGTCGATCCCGGTGATATGCTCCAGGACAATGGACGCTTGCTCATAGTAGTCGCGGATCTCCGCCTGCTCTCCCACAACGGGGGACCAGGTTTCATCCCCGGAGCTGGTTTCCACGGTTCCCATCGTAAAACCGTTGTTAAACTCTCCGATGCTCGTTTTTAAGCCCATTGCCGATGGCTCAATGAGCGTCTCGCCGCGGGAAACGACGTCGTAATACGGTTTTCCTTCTTCCAGCCAGAAGCGGAGCTGTAGATCCGTCTCAGGCGCTTGAACCACTTGCGCATCTGCTGGCGCGCCCGCTCCTGCTTCCGCCGCTGCGGAAACAGGGGAGACGCAGAAGGCTGTCATCAGCATGGATACGCTCAGCAGCAGTGCTAACATTCTCCTTTTCATGGTCTCCTCCTAAACGTTAAATCAAAGTTCTTTTTGCGCGGGATGCGTTTCCTTTGCCTTCTTCTCTTCAATTCCTCCTTTCTATTCCTTTCCATATATATTTTGAATTATATCACAAGCCGAGTTGCTTTGCATCAATTTAATAGAAAATAGAGATATATAATATATTTTATAGTCAAATCATATACGTCCCTTAAATTGACAAATACAAACGCAGCCTACAACGGGCACACAGCGGGCACACAGTGCCTTTCGCGGACGCACAGCGTCTTTTCGCGGACCTCCGGTCAGGACGCGCCTACGGCGGACGCACGGCGTCTTTTCGCGCCTACGGCGTTCCCTAAGAAAGCAAACTGCGAGGAGTTTGCTTTCCGCTTCATCTGGGAAGGCCCTACAGAAGCAAAGCAAGAATCTTCATAAAGGCAACCATCGCAGTCCCACCACATGCAAAAAATAGACGAATAAAACACAGAAGGACCCAATCCTGAGGATTCTCAGGATTGGGTCCTTGCTGTTTATTAGGGAAAAGCCTTCCC
>NZ_JADMOD010000034.1:0-3929 GCF_015558525.1 Anaeromassilibacillus sp. D41t1_190614_C2
GGGAAGGCTTTTCCCTAATAAACAGCAAGGACCCAATCCTGAGAATCCTCAGGATTGGGTCCTTCTGTGTTTTATTCGTCTATTTTTTGCATGTGGTGGGATTGTGATTTTTGCTTGCTTCCATAGAGCTTCCAATATGGAGCAGAAAGCAAACTCTTTTCCGTTTGCTTTCGTAGGGAACGCCGTAGGCGAGAGAGGCACTGTGTGCCCGCGAAAGGCACTGTGTGCCCGGAAGATTTTTATGAGTATAAAGGATTTTCCGGAAGTTTTCATCCAATCTCTCTTTCAAAGGAGGTTGCCCGATCTATAATCATCATCCTTTCTGTATCAGGGAGGCCGGCAAACATCGATTTGCCGGTAGCCGGCCGGGTTCCGATTTCGATATCTATATCCTAACGGCGAAAGTTGAAGAAAACTTGAAGAACGGATGGATATTAAAAGAAAATTTGAAAACAAGCCCCGGGGGATTTTTTGAAAAAATCGCAAAACAGGATTGGACTTTTGCCAAAAAAAGGGTATCATAAGAATGAAGCCAATCATGAGGAAAGGACATAGAAGAAATGAAAAAAATTGCGACAGAGGTATGGAAAGAAGATCTGGCGGAATTCCGCGAGAAGACCGATGCTTTTTATGCGGGAGAGCTGGATAAAAGCGCCTACAAAGGCTTCTCCGGCGGATATGGAAGCTATGCCCAGCGGGGCGGAAACGCCAGCATGGTCCGGCTTCGTATGGCTGGCGGCCGTCTGACAAAGGACAAGCTGAAATTTGTTGCAGATTGCATCGCAAAGCACAACATCGACCGCGTCCATTTGACCACCTGCCAAACCATCCAACTCCACAATTTGCATCCCGCTGCCATTTATGACATTGTGGAGTCTGCGCTCGACCACGGCATTGTGACGCGCGGAGGCGGCGGCGACTTCCCAAGGAACGTCATGGTTTCCCCGCTTTCCGGCGTGGAAAAAGGGGAATATTTTGATGTGCTGCCCTATGCGGAGGCGGCAGGGGAATACCTGCTGACCTTTATCAAAGAGCAGAAGATGCCGAGAAAGCTGAAAGTAGGCTTCTCAAACAGCCCGGCCAACCAGACGCACGCCACGTTCCGCGACCTGGGGTTTGTTGCGCGGCCGGACGGCAAATTCGATGTATACAGCGCAGGCGGGCTGGGCAATAACCCCCGTATGGGCCTGTTGGTTGCGGAAGGCGTGGATCCGTCCAAGATCCTGTACTATATCTGCGCCATGCGCGATACGTTTATCGCCTATGGAAACTACGAACAGCGGAACAAGGCGCGCACGCGCTACATGCAGGAAACCCTCGGCGAGGAGGGTTACGTAAAGGCGTACCAGGAGAAGCTGCAAGCGGTGTTTGACGCCCACGACGACCTGGACCTGGACATCTCCCCCGCGCCCGTTTCAAAAAAGGGAAATGGGACAACGGCACAGGGAAAGCGCGTGATCCCGCAGAAACAGGAAGGCCTGTATGCGGTGGAATACCATCCGCTGGGCGGCTGCCCCGCGCCCTCCAAATTTGCGGAGCTGTATGCGCTCATCGCGCCGATGGAGGACGTTGAGATCCGGCTGGCCCCCGATGAGACGATGTACATCATCCATTTGACGGGCGAAGAGGCCCAAAAAGTTCTTGCGGCAACGGAGGACGGCGCCCAATCCCTGCTGGAGACGTCGGTGGCGTGCATCGGCGCGTCCATCTGCCAGGTAGGCCTGCGCGATTCGCAGCAGCTGTTGGCGGAGATTGTGAAGCAGGTCCGCGCCGCTGGAATCCCCGACGGGGCGCTGCCGCAGATCCACATCTCCGGATGCACGTCGTCCTGCGGGACCCATCAGATCGGGGAGATCGGTTTCCACGGCGGCGTCAAAATGATTGACAAAGTGGCGACTCCCGCGTTTACCCTGCACCTGAACGGCAGCGATGCGCAGGGGATGGAACGGTTCGGCGAACCGGCCGGCATGATCCTACAGGACAACATCCCTGCGTTTTTGGTCGAAGTCGGGAAGGCGGCGGCCGCTGCCGGGGAGTCCTATGGGGACTGGAAAAAAGCCCACGGGGAGCAGCTGCAAGAAATCGTAGAACGCTATCTGGTCAAGTAAGCCCCTGCGCAGAGGGTTATCGAGACCATATGGAAAAGAGGGGCTCCCGCCGGGCAAGCCCCTCTTTTCCATATGCCCCACCGGCCGTGTGAAATAGGTGAAATTGTATAAAACGTAGGATGGATACCAGGGTTACAAGTGGTATTTTAGAAAAGTATTTGCATAATTGCGGAAAAAATTTATACAATTATATCATTTTCAGTAAAGATATTGACAAATTTCAATAGATTTGTTTTAATTATTACTGTGTTAAGCGGATAAATGGATTGATTCAACATGTTCATATTCTGCGGATAGAAATATGTTGATATAATGCCTCCGCGGAAAGCACGGTATCATTTTTTTGAGTATAAGTTCTTTTCTTCATATTCCTTCCCAAATAGCTGAAGCCGGCTCCGTGTCTTACCTCTCGGAGCCGGACGAAAGCTTTTCCTTTTTGGGAAGGGCGTCCTTTTGAATTCATACATTCCTTCTTAATAAAATATTTCACAAACAAGGCAGGGACAATACCGTCCCTGCCTTGTTTGTTCTATCCGAAAATAAAATACCTCGTGTAAAAAACGCAAAAATATCACATCTTCGGCAAGAAAATCTATTGACATTCGCAAAGAAATTTGCTTTACTTTATTAAAGAAACAATTCGATAAATCTATTAGCCCGTTAAGAAACGGCTGCGATGAAAGGAGGTGAACTTGGAGAAGCGCATCTCTATCAAAGGGTGAATGTGGCTGGGGAATATCCCCCCCTGCCAAAAGAAGGAGGAGAAAAATGAGAAGAAAATGGATATCTTTGCTGCTTGCAGCGTCGATGGTCCTCTCGCCGTCCTATCTGTTCCCAGGGGCTGCCATGGCCCTGACCGAACAGGACGATTCTGGGTATTCGACGTACGAATGCGAAGACGGAGAGGTGCTGGGCAGTGCAGTAGTCAGCACGTCTTTTAGCGGGTATACGGGCGATGGAAGCGTTGTCTGTGGCATGGTCCCCGTACAGGGCGTGACCCTCTCCAATGTTACCGTCCCGGAAGAGGGCGATTACACCGTCCTGATCCGCTATGGCCAAAGCAATTGGTCGGCCCGGACGATGTACGTCTATGCGAACGGCAATGAAGCGGACGCCCAGCAGGTGGTTTTCCCGAAGCTGAAGAGCTGGGGGCTCTGGGATCAAATCCCGGTGACCGTCCATCTCAACGCGGGAGAGAACACGCTGACGGTCGCCAGCGGAGCAGGCGATTCGGGCGACGTCGTCCTGGACAACGTCGCGGTGAGCGACGCGCCCATGGTGATGACGCAGGTCCCCGTCCCGAACGGCGGCTTTGAAAGCGGCGACACCACGAATTGGACGGTGGACAACCTCTCCAACGTGGGCTATGGCGTGGATCAGCCGGACGCATTCGGCGGCGACTATAAGTTCTATTTCTACACCACAAGCAATTTTGAAGGGCGTTTGCACCAGACGGTCACCGGGCTGCCGGAGGGTACATACCAGGTGAACGCAACGGTGAAAATGTCCAATGGACAGCAGGACGAGAGCCGTATGGAGCTTTCCGGCTACGACGGCGATGCAACAACACAGGTGGAGATCCCCTATAACGGCGGGTATGAGCGGTATTCTTCCCAGGTGGAAGTGAAGGACGGCCAGCTGACCATCGCCTTCTATTGCCTGGGCAATGCCCACACCTCCATGCAGATCGACAACGTGGAACTCTGGAAGATCGACAGCACAGCCCCGAGCGAGACCTATGCGGTCCAGGTGGCGGACGGGCAGGAAGCAACCCTGAGCGCGCCGGCAGAGGCGGCTTTGGGCGAGACCGTGACGGTTTCC
>NZ_JADMOD010000035.1:0-3629 GCF_015558525.1 Anaeromassilibacillus sp. D41t1_190614_C2
CGCGAGATTTATTATTGACTTGTGCAAAGGTCAACAACCTTCGCCAAGTCAATTTTTTTATGTGGGGGTCCCGGTTATGAAGAAAATGACCATTCGGAAATTGCTTGAAAACATTGTCGCGAAGTCCTACGACCAGAAAATCAAGAAGTTCTATCTTGTGTCCACGGACGGCGAGGTCGTCACGGCGGACTTCGCGATCGACCTGGTTCGCAATGTCACGGACTGGAATTTCCTGTGGGAAGTCGAAGTCGTTTCCGCGAAGCGCGTCGACGACTATGTCACCGTGATCTACAACCCCGACATCGAGCAGACCAACGGGGACCCCGACAGAAACCTCTTGTAATCACAGCAACGGAAAGCAAGTGAAATCAAAAGTCCCCGTAAACGAAAACGAAAACGGGAACGAAAACGAGGAACGAGGAACGGGAACGCGCCCAACCGTGGCGGCGCCGACCCCGCGCGGATTTGACCGCTTCTGGTCCGCATATCCACGCAGAGTCGGAAAACAGGACGCCTTGAAAGCCTGGGGACAGCTTAACCCAGACGACGCCCTTGTGGACCAGATCGTCGCTGGCGTCGAAAGGTGGAAGACCTGTGACCAGTGGACGAAGGACGGCGGTTCGTTTATCTGCTACCCAGCCACGTTCATTCGCGGCCGCCGGTGGGAAGAAGACGACCGGCCTGATCCGCCGCCGGCTTCGCCGAAGGGAGCCACGCCGAAGAACTACGCCGACGACGAAGACTTCCTGGAAGGGCGGTGATTAAATGGACCTGATCGGGAATGTTCTGGCCGGCGTTATCCAGAAAAGCCTTCAAAACCAGGAGCCGGACGACTACACCGACGACGAAGGTTTTCTGTGCTGTGGAAACCTGATCAGTGTCGGCTGGTCCATGCTGATCTTCCTGGCGGCGTATCTGTCGAACGTCACCTTTTCCCTGTGGTACAACATCAAGTTGCAGAACCAGCCGTTCGATCGGTCGAAGCTGGTAGCCAGCGCGATCAAGATCGCGACATTTGTGATCGGCCTGGTCCTTCTGTGCTTATCCGTCACAACCCTTCCCCTGTTTGCGAACGAAGTCGGCTGGTCTGTTCCGCAGGAATACACCGACATTTTCGCCGACCTTGTAATCATCGGCGCTGTCCTTCTTGTTTCCTGTAAGTACATCAAGGAAGCGTTCGAAAAGTTCACAGCCATTTTGAACGCCGGGACTTCCGGCGAAGACATCGAATGAAAGGAAGTAAACGACCATGATGAAAAGTAAAATCTTTATCGAAAAGCTGATTGACGCGGCCAAAAATCACAAGACCCTGTACGTCATGGGCTGT
Organism: Anaeromassilibacillus sp. D41t1_190614_C2; assembly: GCF_015558525.1. Lineage (NCBI taxonomy): Bacteria > Bacillati > Bacillota > Clostridia > Eubacteriales > Acutalibacteraceae > Anaeromassilibacillus > Anaeromassilibacillus sp. D41t1_190614_C2. The sequence continues at coordinate 1,328 of NZ_JADMOD010000035.1, forward strand.
TTCGGCGCGCCTATGACGTCCGCGAACAAGACCAGGTACACCCAGAATCACAGTTACAACAAACAGGCGGCCCGGACCGCTATGATCAAGGCCGCCAGCGCCGACACTTTCGGTTTTGACTGCGTGTGTCTTATCAAGGGTATTCTGTGGGGCTGGACTGGCGACAAGTCGAAGACCTACGGCGGAGCGTCTTATGCTTCGAACGGCGTCCCTGACATCGGGGCAGACACCATGATCGGAAAGTGTCAGAGCGTTTCGATCGGTAACTGGGGAAACATGACCCCCGGCGAAGCCTTGTGGGTCCCCGGACACATCGGCGTCTATATCGGCGACGGCCTGGCCGTTGAGTGTTCCCCGGCCTTCGAAAATGACGTCCAGATCACGGCCGTCGGCAATATCGGCAAGAAGGCCGGCTACAATACCCGGACCTGGCAGAAACACGGCCGCCTTCCCTATGTTGACTATTCCGACGCCGGCGGAAGCGCGACCGACGTGACCCCGCCCGAAAGCGGCGGCGAAATCGTCTACACCGTGAAAAAGGGCGACACGCTGTCCGCGATCGCGGCGAAGTATGGGACCACCTACCAGGCGATCGCCGCGTACAACGGGATCACCAATCCGAACCTGATCAGCGTCGGCCAGAAAATCAAGATTCCGACCACGGCCGGGTCGGAGTCCTTCAAGAAAGGGGACAAGGTGAAGGTCCTGAACGCCGTCACCTACGACGGAAAGTCCTTCAAAACCTACTATGACACTTACGACGTGATCCAGGTCAGCGGCGACCGTGTTGTGATCGGCGTCGGTACAACTATCACGGCCGCTGTCGCCGCGAAGAACCTTCGCAAAGCGTAAGCCGGCCGGAGCCGGCGGAAAGGGGGCGATCCTGTGGGCGTGAAGAAGAATGAACTGGTCCAGTGGATCGGCGGCCTGGAAGCCCTGAAAGACGACGTCCCGGAAATCATGTCCCAGATCGCCGTCGGCGAAGGCCAGTACGCCGTCCGCCAGGCGCGCCTGATCTGCAAGAACGACAGCCCGGACATCGTCAATACCGGCGACTACCGCCGGAACTGGAAGTCCGACAAGACGGCCAGGCGGAGCGGGAACCGCTTCATCGTTCGGTTTTATAATCCCCTGGATTATGCGAGTCACCTTGAACACGGCTTCCGAAGTCACTTCGTCCCCGGTCACTGGGAAGGGAACACCTTCGTCTATAACCGGGACGACCCGGAAGGCGGAATGTTCGTCGGTCCGAAGGGCGGTTACGTCCGGGGACACTTCACCATGAAGCGCGCCGCGAAACGGACAAAGGACACCCAACAGGCCAGAGTGTCCCGCAAGATCACGCGGGAGATCAACAAGCGAATGAAGACGAAGTAAGAAAGGCGGACGGGGAAACCCGTCCGCCTTTTTGCTATTTTCCGAAGGTCTTCCGCCACGCTTCTTCGATCTGGCTGTCACTTAACCCACGCCGGCGGCCGTCCCTGAACGCGGCTTCCTTCATGGACTTCAAGATCAGGTCTTCGCTGACGCTTATGTCAGACCCCGACGGTTCGGAAGCCCAGTCCACCGCCTGGCCTATTGCCCGAAAGGCCAGGTCTTCTGCTTCCAGGATCGCGTCGTCGACCGGCCCTTCGTCCGGCCTGTCCACACGCTCCAAAGCGTCTACGACTCTTTGAAGGCGGTCCTGACGCCCGGAAGCGGTCTTCAACTTCTGGGCCGCCGCGACTTCTTCGCTGACGACTTCGCCGACCCGCCCCACGAAAAGGGCGTCAATGTCGTCGTTCATTTCAGGGATCGGAGCCTGGCCGGCCTGGACCATGATTGAATTGAACCCCGAAATGAACCGGCGCGCGTCTTCGTACCTGGAAAGGAAAGTGGTCAGATTCTTCGTCTTTTCCATTATTCCGGCCGATTCCATATAAAGGTCCCTGATCTGTTCCAATCGCCTTATTGTTGCAAGCGGGACCGGCGCGGCCTTCTTTTCCTTCTTCCTGAACAGATTCCACCCCATAAAAAGCCCCCCGAATAGAAATCTATGGTTCATGCCAATAATATCATACCATAGTTTATGGTAACTTCAAATAGAATATTGTGAATGACCATAAACAGGGGGGCAAAAATGAAGAATCTTGGCTGCTACGGACGGCGGAATATATGCGGTGAGCGCGTCAGAATGGCGCGCCTGGCGAAGCGCATTTCACAGGAAACCCTGGCGGCGAAAATGCAAACGCTGGGCGTGGGCATAGCCCAGGACGCGATCAGCAACATCGAAGCCGGCCGACGGCTGGTCATGGACTACGAA
>NZ_JADMOD010000036.1:0-1537 GCF_015558525.1 Anaeromassilibacillus sp. D41t1_190614_C2
CGCAAAAGTCAAGATTAAATTGTAAAAAACCTGAAAAAACTTTTTAGACCAGGGCGGCCAGGGCTTCGGCGAAGACGTCGTCGGCACAGCGGAAGTCCAGAATCCCGCGCGGGTAGGCGTTCAGCCAGTCTTCGACGGCCTGGATCGCCTTCGCTGTGACCTTCCCGAAGTCAGTCCCCTTCGGGAACCAGCGACGGATCATTCCGTTCGTGTTCTCATTGGTCCCTCGCTCATAGGAAGAATAGGGGTGACAGTAAAAGACGGTCGTCCGCTTCCCTTTGTGCAGACAGGACCGTTCCAGGCCCGCGACGTCCGAAAACTCTGTCCCGTTATCAACTGTTATCGTTTGAAATACTTTGCTGAACAGTTTTCCGTATCTGCGTTCAAGGCGGTCCAGGGCGGCGACGACGCTTCCGGTGGTCTTGTCCTTCATTTTGACCATGATTTCCTTCCGGGCCTTCCGCTCCGTCAGGACCAGAAGGGTTTCCTTCGTCTTCTTCTTGCCTTCGACACAGTCCATTTCCCAGTGTCCGATCTCTGCGCGGTCGTCGATCTCCGGGGACCTCTTTTCTATGCTCCGGCCGGCCGACGGCCTGGCGGCCGCCTTCTTGACCTTCTTGTATTGGCGCTTCTTCATGCCCTGGCGGGGAAGGTGGGCGGCTTCCAGGGTCAGGAACACACCCTTCTTGATGTAGGAATACAGGGTCGCTTCACAGATCGTCGTGTCGAACTGGATTCCCTTGACCTTGATTTCGCCCAGGACGGCGGCCGGGGAATAGCCGTCCTCGACGATCCGGCGTTCAATGTACGCGGCCAGGCGGTGATCCTTGCCTATTTTCAGGCCAGGCCCCTTCGCGGCCAGGTTTTCCCGGTATGCGGCTTCGGCTATGTCCGGGCTATACCGTTCTTCTTCGGTCCAGTCCGAATTTCGGTGGATATACCGGCCCCGTTTCAGTTCGTTGTAAATCGTGTTCCGGTGGACGCCGATTTCGTCGGCGATCTCCTGGACACGCTTCCCGCATTTCAGGAACGATTCGATCCGAAGGCGGTCGTTCCAGGACAGGTGTTTGAATCTGCGCTTCTTCATGTTCCTTCCCCCTATAAAGAAAAACAGCCCCCGCCTTTGCCGTATGGCAAGGGTGGGGGCTTTGCTGTGCTGTCAGATCAGATCGCGCGGGTGGACGCCCAGGAAGTCGGCGATCCGAAGCGCCACAGCCAGGGACGCGGTTTCGATTCCACGTTCCCCGCTGTCGAACTTCTGGATCGTCCGAATGTTGACGCCGGTTCCTTTCGCCAGGGCGGCCTGTGTCAGCCCCCGTTCACAGCGCAAACGCGCGATTGTCGTTTCGCTCTTTGTGCTTCCGGATTTCATGTGAATCGCCGCCTTTCTCTGTTCTGCCTTTATATTACGCCTTTTAGGCCGTAATGTCAAGTAAAAAATAAGGCCCACGGAAGGGCGTTCCGTGGGTCTATTCTTCTTCCGGTTCAAGTAGTTCTTCAATAGGGACTTGAAGGACGGTCGCGAAGGCGCGAAGTT
>NZ_JADMOD010000037.1:0-1278 GCF_015558525.1 Anaeromassilibacillus sp. D41t1_190614_C2
TGAACTGCCCCAATTAGTGCGGACAGTACAAAAAGCCCCTATGTAGGAAATATTTTGTATTAAGTGAAGTGGCGCTGCGTCAGTGGCGCCACTCCTGTTTTTGTCTGGATACGCTCATGATTATAGAAATGAATGTAGCTATCTATCATCTCATTTGCTTCTTGGAAAGAGCGAGGCTTGTGCCGGTAGATGCATTCCGTTTTCAAGATTGAGAAAAAGTTTTCTGCCATCGCATTGTCATAAGGATTACCTTTTCTTGACATTGATGGTGTTATGCCGTAAGATTGAGTTAGCTTGAAATATGCTTGGGATGTATATTGAAAGCCTTGGTCGCTGTGGAGCTGCAACTCCGCAGCGACCCTCTTTTTTTCTTTTTTCATCGCTAACTTTATGGTGTCCAGTACGAGATTGACAGTTTGTCGTGTCGCTGTCTTGTATGCTACAATACTGTTGTCATACAGATCTCGGATCATGGATAGGTAAAGTATACCTTCTTCCGTGTGGATATAGGAAATGTCCGTTACCCATTTTTCATTTGGTTTGGATGCCTGGAAGTTTCGGTTGAGCAGGTTCTTATACTTATGGAGTTGCTGGCCAAGGTTCTGCCATTGTCTCTTTCTGCGTATTTCAGACAGGATTCCATATCTTTTCATTATTTTTAGTATCGTTTTGGGGTCACGGTGGATACCCTGGTTTTCTAGCCAGCGGTGCATCCGTCGGTAACCGTAGGTCTGATGGCAGTGCGCTTGGTGTTGGCGAAGCATGGCTACCACAAGGGCATCCCTTTGAGGCTGCCCTTTCCTTTTGACATAGTCATAATAGCCGCTCCGGGAAACCCCAAAGATCTGACACATAACAGCTACCGGATATTCTGTCTTGTGACGGTAGATAACCTCATATCGATACTTCGGCCTCACATCCTTTCTGTGAGCGAGAGAAAATCCCGCAGCAGTTCATTTTCCATTCTCAGCCGTTTGTTCTCATACTTGTATTCCTGCAACGTCTTTGCAGGTTTCCGCCCTCGTGTTTTTGGAACACATTGAACTGCCTTCTTGCGCTCCCGTTTTAGTAGTGCGTGGACAGGACGGTCGCCTTCGAGTCCCAATGCTTCTGCTACTTCTCTCTGGGTCATTCCATCCTCCAGCATCTGTTGAATCTGTGGCAGCAACATCTGTATCTTTTGATATCTTCTTGCCATATACAACTACCCCCTCACGTAGTCATTATCCTACATGAGGGGGCCTTTTGTCCATTGTCCGTTTTTAACGGTTCGGTTCA
>NZ_JADMOD010000038.1:0-1124 GCF_015558525.1 Anaeromassilibacillus sp. D41t1_190614_C2
ATGAACAACATCACCAAAGTATTCCCTGGCGTGAAAGCGCTGGATGGGGTCACCTTAAAAGTGCGCCCCGGCAGCGTACATGCCCTGATGGGCGAAAACGGCGCGGGAAAATCGACTTTGATGAAGTGTTTGTTCGGCATCTACCACGAGGATGGCGGCGAAATCATCCTGGATGGGAAGAAACAGGTCATCAATACGTCGAAACAGGCGTTGGACCTCGGCATTTCCATGATCCACCAGGAGCTGCATCCGATCCGTTACCGTCCGGTAATGGAGAACATCTGGCTGGGAAGATTCCCCATGAAAGGGATCGCCGTCGATAAAAAGGCGATGATCAAGAAGACGAAGGAGCTGTTCAAAGAGGTCGATCTGGATATTGATCCGGAGGTGCTGGCGGGCACGCTGTCTGCATCCAACTTGCAGCTGGTGGAGATTGCGAAGGCAGTTAGCTACAATTCGAAGATCATCATTATGGACGAACCGACGTCTTCGTTGACGGACAACGAGACAGAGCACCTGTTCAAGATTATCCGTCAGTTGCAGGAAAAAGGCTGCGCCATCATTTACATCTCGCACAAGATGGAAGAGATCCTGAAGATCTCGGACGAAGTGACGATCATGCGAGACGGCACCTACGTCGGCACCTGGCCGGCAAGCGAGCTGACAACGGACCTGATTATCAGCCGCATGGTCGGCCGCGATATGACGAACCGTTTCCCGCCGAAGACCTATACACCGGGAAAAGAAGTCGTCTTCAAGGTGGAGGACCTGTGCTCTCCGCTGCCGAAGTCGTTCCAGCATGTGTCGTTTGAACTACATAAGGGCGAGATTTTGGGCATCGGCGGCCTGGTAGGCGCGCAGCGTACCGAGATGGTCGAGGCTTTGTTCGGCCTGCGTGCGATTGAGTCCGGCAAAATCGAGAAGGACGGCAAGCCGTTCAAGGTCAAATCCGTGCGCGACGCGAAGGCGCATGGGTTGGCGCTTCTGACCGAGGAACGCCGCCAGAGCGGTGTGTTCGGCATCCTGTCAATCGAGGACAACACCGTTATTGCGGCGCAGAGGAGTTTTGCAAAGCACGGCGTCTTGCAGGAAGGCAAGCGCTTTAAGGCGGCAAAGGAATCCAA
>NZ_JADMOD010000039.1:0-1093 GCF_015558525.1 Anaeromassilibacillus sp. D41t1_190614_C2
AGGTCGCTCCAAGCCTCGTTGACCTCTTCCTGGGTGGCATTCGCGTTGTCATAAACGGTCTGTGCGTTCTCCAGGGCGTTTTCGAAGAACTCCTTCGCCTGCGGCACCAGGCCGTCGATGACGTCCTGCGGCACGGCGTTGGCCTGCTCCAGGACGGCTCCCAGGATGCTCTTATCCACGCTTGTGAACGTGAAGCGCAGGGTCGTGCCCTCGTTCGGCATCGTGAAGGTGTACGTAAAGCCGTCCGCCTCAAACGGGATGTCCTCGCCGTTGAGCTGCGCTCCGGAGAACCCGTCCTTGGTCGGGGTGAAGGTGAAGACCAGCTCTTCGCCCGGCTGTACCTTCGCGCCATAGATCGCATCTGTGGAGATGATTGCCTCCGCATTGCCCTCGACGCTCATCGATGCGTTGCCGCTCCACTGTACCGTCAGCAGCTGCGGTTCGGCCGTTACGCTTCCCTCACTACGGATATTTTCCAGAATCAGCTGATCCATCGCCAGGTTGTTCCGGTTGATGTTCATGTTCTGGTCGTAGTTGTTGCCGCCGTAATTGTAGCTAAATGTAATGGTGTGTTCGCCTTCGGTCAGATGCATTCTCATACGCGGCGAACGGTAGAATATATTTTCAAATGTGATTGAGAACGACATGGTGCCGTAGTCTTCGCCGTCTACGATCACCGAACGGATCGCTGCATAGTTACCGTCTGTTGTGTCGCCGCCATTGTTGTACAACGCGCTCACCAGGTAGTCGCCTTCCTTCGGCACATTCACCGTAAAGGTGATGTCCGTGCCGCCGTTCGGGCGGTTGTCCTGCACGTAACCCCTCCCGGAATAGCCGGAGATCGAGTTTGCAAAGGCGCCATCGTTATATGCCGCATCTTCCGCTTCGTACGTCAGGTACGTCCCCTCCGGGTTCCAGATGATCGGCTCGGAGAGCTCGCCGGCAATGCCGTCCTCATCCACGGCCACCAGCGAATAGCTGCCGTAGACGTCCTGCGGGATCTCGTAGCTGTCCTTTCCCGTCACGTCGATGTACTCGGTGCCGGTCCACAGCTTATAGGTGTAGCTCTCGTCCGGCGTCCAGGTCAGCACGC